>NZ_JAAGPN010000437.1:0-4163 GCF_017104805.1 Paraburkholderia sp. Ac-20347
ATCGGCAGCGACCGCTGGGCCGGCATGATCGGCGCGCACGCGGCCTTTCCCGGCGAGCCGCTGCTGATCGCCACCTTCGGCACCGCGACCACGCTCGAAGCGCTGCGCGCCGACGGCACCTTCGTCGGCGGCCTGATCGCGCCCGGCTGGACGCTGATGATGCGCGCGCTCGGCGAGCACACCGCGCAATTGCCGGTGCTCGACGCGCAACACGCGCGCGGCCTGATCGACGCGCCCGAGCACGGCCCGCTCTTCGCCACCGACACGAAACGCTCGATCTCGGCGGGCTGCGCGCTGGCGCAGGCGGGCCTGATCGAGCGCGCGTGGGCCGATTTGCAAGATGCGTGGAAAATGCCGGTCCGGCTGGTGGTGAGCGGCGGCGCGGCGGCCGAAGTGACAGCGGCGCTCAAGGTGCCGCATACTCGCCACGACGCGCTGGTGCTCGCCGGTCTCGCGCTGATCGCGCGGTCGAGCTAAATCCGGGCTAAATACGAGCCCGAGCCCAACCCAAGCGCCGCGTTGCGCGGCGCCCGCCCATTCGAACCACGATTTCGACGGAGTTTCACACGATGCTGCGCTGGCTGATCGCCATCCTGATTCTCGCCAACCTGCTCGCCTTCGCGGCGATTCGCGGACTGTTCGGCCCCACGCCCGCTTCGGGCACGCTGCAACGTCAGCATCTGAACCGGCAGATTCATCCGGAGGGACTCACGGTGCGGCCGATCAAGCCGTCGGAGTCCGTGGACGTGCCCGTGGTGGGCGGCCCGGTGGCCGATCCGGCCATCCAGGCGTCGACGCTCGCGCAATAAGTCTGGCGCGCGGCGCCGGTCCGCGCGCGTGACCGCATCGCGCAATCGCTCAGGATTGCGCGCGCACCTTCTGCAGGAGCTTGGTGGTCGAGCGATCGTGCTCGAACGCAATCGCCAGCGCCTTGCCGCCCCAGCCGCGCACGAGCGCCGACTCGGGCAGCGCGTCCATATCGTAGTCGCCGCCTTTCACGAGAATGTCGGGACGCACGGCTTCGATCAGCTCGATCGGCGTCTGCTCGCCGAACTGCACCACCCAATCCACGCTTTCAAGCGCCGCCAGCAGCGCCATGCGATCGTTTTCGTTGTTGATCGGACGATCGTCGCCCTTGCCGAGCCGCTTCACCGAGGCGTCGCTGTTCACGCCGACGATCAGCGTCGCGCCGAGCGCCTTGGCGTCGGCCAGATAGGTGACGTGGCCGCGATGGAGAATGTCGAAGACGCCGTTGGTGAAGACCACCGGACCGGGCAGCGAGGCGCGCATCTGCGCGAGCGCTTCGCGCGTCGTGATCTTGCGTTCGAAGGAAGCGGGCATCGGATGTGACTCGAAAAAAGTGAACGGATCAGGGAAATGAACAATGTAAAACGGCCCGGACGCGCGAGCGTACCGGGCCGTTTTCTTGATGCGTGTGCGCTGAGGGGCGCGCCGCGAGGCACGCCTGGAAGCGCGCCGGCGTCAGGCCGGCTGCTGCGTGCCCTGCTCGGCCTGCAGGCGCTGCACCACTTCCTTGCGGTAGCGGTTCAGTTCCTGCGCCGTGCTGAACGTGCGTTCGAACAGGATCGACAGGTTGTGCAGAATGCGCTCGATGACCTTCTTTTCCCAGCCGTCGTCGAAGCGGATCTGGTCGTCGAGCCAGCGCTCGAGCCATTCCGGATCGGGCAGGCGCGATTGCACCGTGTCGCGCGGGAACAGCGCCTGGTTCACGTGCAGGTTCGTGGGGTGCAGCGGCTTTTCGGTGCGACGCGCCGACGCCATCAGCACGCCGATCTTCGCGAAGGCCGCGCGCGCGACATCGCCGCAGTTCACGAGCGCCTTCTTCATGTAGCGCAGGTAGGCGCCGCCATGACGCGCTTCGTCGCGCGAAATGGTTTCGTAGATGGCCTTGATGACCGGCTCCGTGTGCCATTCGGCAGCGCGGCGATACCAGTGGTTCAGGCGGATTTCGCCGCAGAAGTGCAGCATGAGCGTTTCGAGCGGCGGCGCCGGATCGAATTCGAAGCGCACGGCGTGCAGTTCTTCTTCGGTCGGCACCATTTCCGGCTTGAAGCGGCGCAGGTATTCCATCAGCACGAGCGAGTGCTTCTGTTCTTCGAAGAACCACACGCTCATGAACGCGGAAAAGTCGCTGTCGTGATGGTTGTCACGCAGGAACATTTCCGTGGCCGGCAGCGCCGACCATTCGGTGATCGCGTTCATCTTGATGGTCGCGGCCTGCTCGTCGGTCAGGAGCGACGCGTCGAATTGGTCCCACGGAATGTCCTTCTCCATGTCCCATCGGACCGATTCGAGCGACTTGTAAAGTTCCGGATAAAGCATCGTGTTCATAGTCCCGCCCCTGTTCTGCACATGACGACTTGTAGCGTGCCGCCTGCGGCGCGTGCCCTCACGCGGCGTACAGGCGAAAAGCGTTTAATTTTACGCGGTAACCGGCCGTCTGGACGCAATCTCACCGCGGCTAAACAGATTGTTTCCTGTCGAGCGGCAATCCGCGCTGCCGGAGTGAATGGCGCCGTCGTGGGTTCTGGGTAGGTGCACCGTGCCTCGAACCCGGCTGCCGAAATGTCCGCGGGGCCGCCGGTTCGCGTTGCCCACGCCGCCTGGCCGCCTCGCCCGCGTGTTACGCGGCGGCCCCCGGCGGACCGTCCCAGCGCTGCGACAGAATGACGCAGCGCCATCTCCCGATGATCGCATCGGAAATCGCGTGGAGGCGCATGCCATAAGGCTCACGGCTGGCTCAAGGCCGGCTCGCAGCACTCCGTCGCTCTGACTGGACGGCCAGAAAAACCTTACACCATGATAGCACGCCGATCTTTCAGTTCCGGGGCGCCTCCGGGTGCGCCGCCAGGTGCGTCGAAACAACACCGGACGGCGCGCTCAGCCAGCTCAGGAGCATGTCGCGACGGGCAAGCGTGTCGCGGTAACCGAGATCGATCAGCGCCTGCGTGAACTCGCGCTCGAACAGCAGGTAGCTGGCGAACGCCGCACCCGACGCGCGATTGCCGCCCACCGCGCCGAGCAGCATCCGCACGGAGAGCGGCAGCCGCTGCAGATGGCGCGCCGCGATCAGCTCGATGCGCTCGCTAGGCCCGATCGCGAGCACCTCGATATGCCGCCAGCCGCTTTCCGGCGCAACGGTGTGCGGCAGTTGCAGGACCATGCGGTTGACGTGCTCGATGCGCTCGATGTCGGCGCCCAGCGCGTCGAGAAATACGCTCGCGAGCACCTGCTGGCCGATCTGCGCGAGCGTCGGATAGACGTCGCTGTCGGCGCGCGCCATCAGCACTTCAGGCGCTTCGGGCGCTTCGTGTGCATCGCGCACCGCCGCGCCGGGCGACGGCGCGCTCGCGCCGATCACGACGATGCGCTCGGCGCCAAAGTGAATCGCGGGCGACAGCGGCGCGATCTGCCGGATCGAGCCGTCGCCGAAATATTCGTGATGACCGTCGAGTTCGAGGCGCACGGCGGGAAACACATAAGGAATCGCCGCCGACGCCAGCAGATGCTCGGGCGTGAGCGCCACCATGCGCGCCGTGCGCTGGGCGCGCCGCCAGGCCTGAATCGGCTCGCTCGCCTGATAGAAGGTCAGATGCCGCCCCGACGAATAGCTGAGCGCCGTCACCGCGAGCGCGTGCAGCAGGCGCTGATCGAGCATCTGCTCGATGCGGTGGAAGTTGAGCGTGGCAGCGAGGAAGTGCGCGAGCGGCGCATTGTCGAACAGCGTGCGCGGCGTGCGTCGCGCGCCGAGTCCGAAGGTGGCCCAGCCGAACGCGAGCGCCGCGAGCCAGCGGCCGCCCGCCGCCGCGATGCCGGGCCAGTCGGTGCGATAGACCTTGTCGGCGCTCAGATCCGCCCAGAAGTCGGCGAGACGGGCGGCGCCGAGCGTGAAGTTATCGGCGTGACTTGCGATGGAGGTGGCGTTGATCGCGCCCGCCGAAGTGCCGCAGATCACCGTGAACGGCATCGCCCGGCGCAGCGGATCGGCCTGCGCGGCGAGTTCCGCGAGCGCACGCAGCGCGCCGGCCTGGTAAGCCGCGCGTGCTCCGCCGCCCATCATCACGAGCGCTAGCCGCATGATGCCGACGCTCCCCGTTCCTCATGTTCCGGCGCGCACCGCCCGCGCCGCGCGCCCTCAGCCC
>NZ_JAAGPN010000438.1:0-4060 GCF_017104805.1 Paraburkholderia sp. Ac-20347
TGGCTTCGGCTTCGTGGCCACGCCGATCGCATTTCAGTCGATGGCCTTGCTCGGCGCCGCGCTGTGCTTTCACGCGCTCACGGGACACCGCTATCCGCGCGATGTGGCGGCTGCGCTGGCGTCGGCGC
Source organism: Paraburkholderia sp. Ac-20347 (assembly GCF_017104805.1). NCBI lineage: Bacteria > Pseudomonadati > Pseudomonadota > Betaproteobacteria > Burkholderiales > Burkholderiaceae > Paraburkholderia > Paraburkholderia sp. Ac-20347. The sequence goes on from NZ_JAAGPN010000438.1 coordinate 129, forward strand.
GACAGGTGGCGCATCAAGTGCCACAACAAGCGGCACAACAAGCCAAAACCTTCGACGCGCTAACCTGCGAAGACGTGATGACAGCCGCCGATCACGCCGTGCCTTTGACGATGGCGCGACACACCGCGTGGGAGCGTCTCCATCGGCACGGCGCGCATGCGTTGCCCGTGGTCGACGAGGCGCGTCGCGTCGTCGGCGTGGTGACGCATCGGGAACTGGCGTCGCGGCGGCCAGAAGGCGGGGTCAGGCTGGCGTTGGGGCCGGGTCTGGGACAAGCGTTATGGCGCGTCCTGCGCCGTCGCACGCTCGAGATGGAAGAGACGGTCGAGGCCGTCATGGCGGCGGGCGTGCACGCCGCGCATCGCGGCGCGCCGCTTGCGAGCCTCGTGCCGATTTTCGCGGATCACGCGTACTACGAAGTCCCCGTGCTCGACGACGCGCGACGGCTCGTCGGCGTCGTCAGGCACTCGGACATGATCCGCTGGCTGCATCGTCACGCGGGCGCGGCCAGCCTGCTTGCGCAAGCCGGCTGAGCGCCCGCGCATCGGGCACATCGACTGCTTACCAGCGGTAGTTCATCCCCGCGAACACCTGGCGGCCGTAACCGTACGCGCACCAGTTGCCGTAGTAGCACGACGCCACATAAGTCTTGTTCAGCAGGTTTTGCGCGTTGACGTACAGCTCCGCGCCCTTCATGCGCGGGATCGCGTAGCCGAGGTCGTAACGCAGCGAGGCATCGACGAGGAAAAAGCTTCGGACTTCGAAGCTGTTGTCGGTGCTATACGTGGCGCCCGTATAGCGTCCGCCGCCGCCGAGCGACAGACCCGCGAGCGGGCCGCCGTGGATCGTGTAGTACGCCCACAGCGACGCCTGGTTCGACGGAATCGCGGCCAGATGCTTGCCTTGCAGCCCGCTGTTGTCCTTCGTGTAGACCGTGTTCAGATACGTATAGCTCGCCGACACGTCGAGCGACTTCGTCAGGCTCAGCTTCGCCTCGAGCTCCAGACCGCGCGAGCGCGCCTCGCCCGCTTCCGTCTGATAGTTCGGATTGGCGAGATCGGTGGTCAGCAGGTTCTTGCGCGTGAGATCGAAGATCGCGGCCGTGAACAGCGCGTTATAGCGCTTCGGCTGGAACTTGATCCCCAGTTCGTACTGGTGGCCGCGCTCCGGATCGAAGGCTTTGCCCGTGATGTCGGTGCCCGACTGCGGCGCGAACGACTCCGAATAGCTGAAGTACGGCGCGACGCCGCTATCGAACAGATACGTGAGGCCGCCGCGCCACGTGAACGCGTGATTGTTCTGCCATTGCGGCGTGCCGTTGTCGGTGACGTCGCGCGTCGTGGTGTTGGCCCAGTCCTGGCGCACGCCGAGCGTCATCAGCACTTTCTTGTAGCGCAACTGGTCCTGCGCGTAGATGCCGTACTGATTGCTCGTGGCGTGCGTCTTCGTGAGCGCGGGCATGTCGATGTCCGCGCCGTAGACCGGATCGAACACGTTGATCGACGGCGCGCTGCCGTAGCCCGTCGCGTAGTTGGTGCCGAAGTGCTGATAGTCGAAGCCCGCGAGCACGGTGTGATCGACGGGGCCGGTCGAGAAGTTGCCTTCCACCTGGTTGTCGATCGCGAACGAGTTGAGCTGCTCATACGAGGCGATCGACGCGCGGTCGAGCGTGTAGCCGTCGGCTTCGAGGCCGCTGCCGTAGACGCTGCGATAATCCTGGCTGATGTGGTAGTAGCGCGCGTTCGAGCGCACCTGCCACGTGTCGTTCAGGCGATGCTCGAATTTCAGGCCGAGCGCTTCCTGGGTGCGGCTGAAGCGTTCGAACGATTCCTCGCCGTCGTAGAAGTTGCGCGCGATGGTGCCGAGCGGATCGTAGAGCGCCGTGCCCACCGAGGGCACGCTGCCATACGACGTGCTGGCCGGATCGCGCTGATAGAGCGCGTAGACGGTCAGCGAGGTTTTATCGTCCGGACGCCACGTGAACGACGGCGCGACGGCGATGCGCTCGTTGCGCGTGCTCTCGACCTGACCGTCTTCCTGACGCGCGATGGCCGTGAAGCGATAGAGGTAATGCTGGTCGCCCGCAATCGGGCCCGAGAAGTCGGCCTGCAACTGCTGATGGCGATAGTTGCCGAACTCCACGCCCAGTTCGTGCGTCGGCGTGACGGTCGGCAGCTTGCTTTCCTGATTCAGCAGACCGCCCGCCTGCGCCTGGCCGTAGAGCACCGAAGTCGGTCCGCGCAGCACTTCGATGCGGTCCATCAGATACGGATCGACCTGCGGCGTCGAGTACATGCCGTTGCCGATCTGCTTGAGGCCGTTCCAGTACGTGTCGGCGCTGAAGCCGCGCACGTTGAGCATGTCGTAGCGCGTGGCCACGCTGCCGCGCGTTTCGGGCGTGACGCCCGCTTCGTAACGCACCGCCGCGTTGAGCGTCTGCGCGTTCTGCTGATTCATCTGGTCGCGCGTGACGACCGAGATCGATTGCGGCGTCTCGACGATCGGCGTGCCGGTCTTGGTGGCCGTCGAACTCCACTTCGCGACGAGGCCGTCGGTCGGGCCGTAGGCGTTGTCGGTCTGACCCGAGACCGTCACGGCGGGCAGCGTGCTGGCGTCGTCGGCGGCCGCGGACTGGGCGCTGCGCGGGCGCACGAACCAGACGCCCGGCGTGCTCTGCGCGATTTCCAGATTCGAGCCGGCGAGCAGCGCGCTAAAGCCGCCGTGCACCGTGTAGTTGCCGCGCAGGCCGCGCGTGTTGAGTCCGTCGACGAGATGCGGATCGAGCTGCACGCTCACGCCTGCCTGCACGGCGAAATTGGAGAGCGCGGTGCCGAGCGGGCCGGCGGGAATGTCGTAGGCCTTCGCGGCGTCGGCCGTCATGCTGGCGGCGGCAGCGCCAGGATCGGCAGCAGGCGTTGCAGCAGGGCTGGCAGCAAACGCGGCGGGCGCGGTGGCGAGGCCGCCGAGCACGAGGCCGAGCGGAATCGCGCGCAAGGCGAGCGTGTGAAGACGGCGGCGGGCGGCGTGGCGCGCAACGGCCTGGGAGGCGCGGCGGGGCCGGCGTTCGGACATGAAAACTCCTGATCGTTCGAATTGAATTGGGTGAGTCGATACGTGCTTGACACGCGAACGCCGGAAAGGGGACACGCGGAACACGCGCGCGACGATTTTTTTTCGACGGCGTGAGGCGCGCGAGCCAGGAGGCAAGAGAAACGGTGCGAAAACGGCGAAAGGACGACGCGCCGTCGATGCGCGTCGGCAGGTCAGGCGCGGAGAGTCAGGTCGTTTCGCGACGCGCGGCGCTGTTGCCCGTGGCGGACGTGGAGGCAGCAGCAGGCGCGGCGGCCACCGTCACCCAGTAGCGCGTGCGCCAGACCACCTGCACGGGCAGCGTCGAGGGCAGCGCCGTGAGCAGGCTGTCGGTATCGGCGAGCTGGAACGCGCCCGAGATCCGCAGGTCCGCGACCGCCGGGTCGCAGCGCAGCAGGCCGCTGCGGTAGCGGCCGATTTCGGCGAGGAAGTCGGCGAGCCGCACGTGGTCGGCGAACAGCACGCCGTGGGTCCAGTCGGCGGCGTGCGGATCGGCGGGCGTGAGGGCGTCGATGGAGCGCGACGTGAAGCGCGTCTGCTCGCCCGCGTTGACCACGCGCACGAGATGCGGCGCGTCGGCGGGCGTGATTTCCACCGCGCCGTGCAGCACGGCGACGTGCGTGCCGGCGCCTTCGCCTTCGGTGGCCGCATCGCCGAGCTGACGCACGACGAAGCGCGTGCCGAGCGCGCGGATGCGGCCGTCGTCCGTCTGCACGATGAACGGACGGCCCTGCTCGGGCGTCGCGCCTGTGTGATCGGCGGCATGGTCGGGCGCGGTCTCGACGAAGATTTCGCCCGCGTCGAGCCGCACGCGGCGTTCGTGCGCGTCGAAGGCCACGTCT
>NZ_JAAGPN010000439.1:0-4142 GCF_017104805.1 Paraburkholderia sp. Ac-20347
CGCAAAACCTCACCTAAGACAGTAAAAGACGAAGAAGTTGGCGCGCAGGAGTGATGATTCTGCGCCACGAGGGTGGGTCAGTTTTAGATGCAAAAAGTGGGTCAGTTTCTACTGCAAATCAACAGGCGTGCGCATTGAGCGCCTGCAGGAGATCAGCGAAGACGACGCGCGCGCCGAGGGCGCATATCTTTTTCCGGCAGATGGCGGTGGCTGGAAGTTCGGGCGCGGCGAGCAGGAATATGACAGTGCCGGCGAGGCCTACCGATATCTGTGGGACGCACTCAATGCTGAGCGCGGGTTCGGTTGGAGCGCGAACCCGTGGGTCTGGGTGGTTGAATTCAGGAGGGCCGACGCGTGAGCATCCGGACCATCATCGAGATCAATCACGATCAACTGGGCGCCCTCAAGAATGATCCTGGGTGGTGGGCCCGACTCCTCGGAAATCTCGGCACATCGCGCTACGGCGCGGCGATCAATGAGGCGAATGCCGACGGTTGCCCGATCCATCTAGGCCATGGTGTCCGCCTCGTAACTCAGAGACATCATTCGGAAAGTGCGATGGTGAAAACTCAATACTTGGAGATCAAGCTTTGAAAATGGCAGCCCAATTGATACCTGTGCGGACGTGGGCCGAAGCCATGTTTGGCGATCGCGTCCCGCACGCGAACACTCTCCTGAACTGGATCAAGAACGGAAAGATTCGGCCCGTTCCGCGCAAAGTCGGACGACAGTACTTTTGTCGCCCGGACGCTGAATATGTCGATGCATGCGCGGAGCGCGCGGAAAGGATGGCTAGTGGCCGCTAGACGAAGAATCGCAGAACGACGGAACTGGCCGGATAATCTGTACAAGAATTCGGCCGGTTATTACTGGTACAAAAATCCCTATACCAAGGCCACCTACGGTCTCGGGAGGGATTTTAAGGTGGCGTCTGCGCAGGCGAAGGCGGCGAACGCCGAATTGCTGCGGCGCGCCGGTGAGGCTGGACTTATTAATCGAATCGACAGCACCACGTTTACGCTGTCGGCATGGTGCGATAAGTACCTCGAGAAGTACGAGAAGTCGGGCAAGGCGCCTAATTCCGTACGAGCCGTGCAAAGCATGATGAGGGCGATCAAGGATGCCCCTTTCGCCGAGCACCCAATAAACAAGGTGATGACGCGCGAAGTCAACGACTATATCGAACTCATAACCAAGACGCGGGGTCCGGCAATAACAGCAAAAATTCGTAGCCGATTGGAAGATGTATTCCGCAGCGCCGAGGCCGCTGGCCACGTTGAGCTCGGGAAAAATCCAGCAACACCGGTTGTCAGTCCGACCGTAGAGGTCGCGCGGGATCGACTCACGCTTGAGGACTTCGTAGCGATCGTTGAAAAAAGCAGAGAAGATCCGGGCCTTTGTTGGGCTACGAATGCGCTTGAACTGGCGTTACTCACCGGCTTGCGGGTGTCTGATATCGCCAACTTGCGCTTCGATCAGGTTAGGGAAGGATTTCTGTGGGTCGAGCCGATCAAGAGTCAGGGCAGTGTGAAGCTCAAAATTCCCGTTTCCGTCGGACTCGCGCAGATTGGGCTGACGATTGAGGACGTGATGAAGCGGTGCAGGGACAACGTTGTTTCAAAGTACGCGGTTCACTCGGTGCGCGTGCGAGGCTTGTCCAAGCCCGGCCACAAGATCGACCTGGACACGATCAGCGGCACGTTTGCCAGTTTGCGTGAAGCGGCCAAGGTCAAATGGCGCGATGGCATGACGCCTCCGACGTTCCACGAGATTCGATCTCTTGCGATCCGCATGTATTCTGACGAGGTCAGTCCAGAGTTTGCGCAGGCTCTCGTGGGGCACAAGTCGGCGTCCATGACCGCCCTGTATCGTGATCATCGCGGGAGGGAGTGGACTGAGGTCAAGGTGGTTGCCGGGAAATAATTTTGGACGAATTTTGGATTTTCATTTGACGGTTCGGGCGAAAGCCTTACCCATCAAGCGAAACGCCCCAATACGGTATTCCGATCTGGAAGCCCGGCGTGTTGTCGTGCGCGCCGCGCACGTTGCGATAGAGCGCGGCAAGCTGGATTTCGTCGATGGAGGTGGCCTGAATCGTCGCGCCCACTTCGGCGATGCTCATCGAGTGCGCGGAGCCGAGCCGCGCGGTGAACGAACCCGGCGCAGGTTCGCCCTTCGGCCGGTTGTACGAGTAGTTCGCCTGCAGATTGACCGGGCCGATCCGATACGCGAGCGCGGCCACGAAGTGCTCGGTGTTCATCAGGTCGATCGAGGCGGGCAGCGATGCATAACGCGCCGTGCCGCTGTGCTGGTAGACATACGCGAGGCCCGCGTAGAGCCCGCCGCCCGTGAAGTTCACGCCGAGGTTCAGCGTGTTGCCGAACGTCGACGGCACCGGTTGCGTGACCGTCTCCGAAAAACCGTACATGGTGTAGAGCTGCACGCCGCCGATGCGCGGCGTCTGATAAAGCACGGAGTTGCTCAGGCGCGCCGAGTCGTACTGCGTCGACAGCGTGTTGCGATCGACGGCCAGCACGTAGGACGCGAAAGGCGAGAGCCCTTCGTTGACCTTGAACGGATCGGTCGGGTACACCACGCGGAAGCTTGAATCGTATTGACGTCCGAACGAGAGCGAACCGTATTTCTCGTGCTTCAGGCCGACCCAGGCCTGACGGAAGAAGAGCTTGCTGGTGTCGGCATAAAGGCCGCCGTTGTTGAGGTTGAAGCCCGTTTCCACGTTGAACTGCGCAATCAGGCCGCCGCCCAGGTCCTCGGTGCCTTTCAGGCCGAACAGCGAACTCGTGGAGCCGCCGCTTTTAAGCGCGACGGTGTTCTTGCCATCGTTGCTGAGGTACTGCATGTAGGTATCCGCGACGCCGTACAGCGTCACGCCCGACTCGGCTGCCGCCGCACCGCTTGCCGCCACTGCGAGAGCAATTCCACACCACCCATGCCTGCGCACGCGCATGTCTGTCTCCTCTATTTTTGTGTAAGCAACATGAAATACGAATGATCGTGCTAATTAAAGGGGCGTCGAAATTAGCTGTCCACTGCATTCTTTTCATGAGGAGATTGCGGAAAATGCATGAGTGAGACGCACGGACGTGCGTCTGCCGCCGGGAGCAAATCCTGGCGCGAGGTACAGGGAGGGAAGGAAGGGCGCGGCGACCGCATCCGACGCATACATCGGATGCGGTCAGTGCTTCGCCAGCGGCGTTAGACGATCACCTGCGATTGCGCCGAACGGTTGCTCGCGAGCAGCGTGGAGAGACGCCGCAGCGCGGCCTGAAGCTGGCTGCGGTCGGCGGTGGCGCCCAGCGAGATGCGGATCGCGTTCGCCGTGCCCGGGCCTTGCTCGAACGCCGTGGACGGCGCGACCGCCAGGCCTTCGATATTGGCCGCCGCCGCGAGATCGCGCGCCTGCCAGTAGCTCGGCAGCGCGTACCAGAGGTGAATGCCCGCGCCCGCCGACGAGCCCAGCGTCTGCGCGGCCATGCGCTGGCGTTCGTGCGCCTCGGCGCGCACGCCGTCGAAGAAACGCGCAGCCGTGCCGTCAGCGATCCACTGCATCGCGAGCGTGTTCGTCAGCGGTGCGGCCATCAGCGAAAACGTGCGCAGCGCGGCCAGGAAGCGCGCGTGCGACGCCACGTCGGGCATTACGAGGAAGGCCGTGCGCAGGCCGGGCGAGAGCGTTTTCGAGAGCGTCGAGAGATAGCAGACCTGCGCCGGCGCGAGGCGCGCGAGCGGTGGCGGGGCGTCGGGAGCGAAGCGCCAGTAGGGATCGTCCTCGACGATGCGCACGTCGTAGCGCGCCGCCACGCGCAGGATCTCGCGGCGGCGCGACTCGGGCATGGTCGCGGCCGTGGGATTCTGCAAGGTCGGATTCAGATACAGCAGACGCGCGCCGTGCGAGCGGCAGGCGGCTTCGAGCGCGTCGGGGCGCATGCCGTCGGCGTCGGTGTCGATGGCTTCGAGGCGGCGGCCGAGTTGCGCGACGGCGTGCGGCAAGCCCGGATACAGCAGCGGCTCGGCGAGGATCGTGTCGCTCGGCGAGGTGAACGCGACGAGCAGCGCCGCCAGCGCGGCCTGCGCGCCGGGGCAGACGGCCACGCGCGCGGGATCGACCGGGCCGAGCGCCGGCG
>NZ_JAAGPN010000440.1:0-4118 GCF_017104805.1 Paraburkholderia sp. Ac-20347
CGCCGAACCGGCGGCCACGGCACCGTTCGCCCAGCAACCCGGCAACAGCGGTCCGCTGGCGTGGTCGCGCCTGAGCGACGCGCAGCGTGTCGCACTCGCGCCGTTCGCCAGCGAGTGGGATCGTTTCAGCGACGAACGCAAGCGCAAATGGCTGCGGATCGCCGCGCGTTACCCGAAGATGACACCCGAAGCGCAAAAGCGCTTGCAGGAACGCATGGCCGAATGGGTGCGCATGACGCCCGAGCAGCGCCGCGTCGCGCGCGAGAACTATCAGGTTTCGAAGGAACTGCCCGCGCAGGCGCGTCAGCGTGCGTGGAAGGCGTACCAGGAACTCTCCGACGAGCAAAAGGCGAAGCTCGCCGCCAGCGAGCGCAAGCGCCGCACGGTGGTCAGCGCGCCGCCGAGCGGCAACAAGAGCGAGATCCGCGACATCGAGCGCCTCGTCAATGAACGCGAGCATCGCGCCCGTGCGCGCGCCGCCGGCAACGCGTCGGGCGTGAACGGCGTGCCCGCGCCGGCGGTGCCCGAACAACCGGGCTCGACCGGCCAGAACAGCGGCACGGCCGCGGCGGCCGCCGCCAGCATTCCGGCGGCCGGCAGCTTCGAGCCCGCGATTCCGGTGCCGGTGTCGCCCGCCGAAGCGCCTGCGGCGTTCAAGGGCTCCTGAGCCTGCCGTGCGCCGTCACTTCGCCTGGCGCCAAGCCTGGCATTAGCACGCGTTTCGCCCTGTCCACGTTCGCGGTTATTCTTGCGGTGTCCCGCCCTCATTCCGACTCCGCCGACACCGCGACGCCAACGTGAACGACCGCGCTTCCACCGCTCTCCCCGTTGCGGATTCCGCCGATTCCGCCACTGCCGCGACAACCACCTCGCCCATCCCCGCACCCGTCACCCTGCGACGCCGCCTCGCCTCGCTCGTCTACGAAAGCGTGCTGCTGTTCGGCGTGATCTTCATCGCCGGGCTCGCGTTCAGCCTCGTCATGCAGCAGCGCAACGGCTACACCTACCATCGGGCGATGTCGGCGTGGATCGTGCTGGTGGCCGGGCTCTACTTCGTCGGCTTCTGGCATCGCGGCGGTCAGACGCTGCCGATGAAAACCTGGCGCATGCGCGTCGTCGGCCCTGACGGCGCGCCGCCGACGCTGGGCCGCGCGACGCTGCGCTACCTGGCCGCGTGGCTCTGGTTCCTGCCGCCGCTCGTGCTGCATCCGCTGCTCGATCTCACGATTCCGCACACGCTCGCGCTCGAAGCCGTCTGGTTCGCGCTCTGGGCCGCCGCCGCGCGTTTCGACCGCGAACGTCGCTTCCCGCACGATCGACTCGCGGGCACGCGCATCGTCGCCGTGCCGCGCTGAAGACCGAAAAACCGTCGCACGCGCCGGCGCGAAAAAATCCGGTCGATAGCCGCGTTGCCGCCAAACCACGTCATCGAAATGTCATGGGGCGGTACGCGCGCGTCACCGTTCACGCGCGTCGCGACGCAACACCAGGCCCCGCGCGGCCTTGGCGCCCGCCCGCAAACGCACCCGAGGGCAAGTAACAAGACCTTCTTGTGACTGTCACGGCGTCGTCACGGCCACATGGCGCAATGCGCACATTGCAACCTGCCGCGTGTGCCATGGCCCAGAAGACGACCGCGACCCCACTTTTCCGGCAGACCTCCGGCCCCGGTGCCGATCCCGCCGCCTTTCACTCCGGTCCGAGCGCCGCGACGCTCAACCCTCCTCCTCTGCCCCTCCAGGGCGACACGTCGCCAGACGCTCACGACGACGATCACCCCGCCCCGACCCGCTACCGCACGATCTGGCTATCCGACATCCATCTCGGCACCAACGGCTGCCAGGCGAACTATCTGCTCGACTTCCTGCGCCATAACGAGTCGGAGTACCTGTACCTCGTCGGCGACATCATCGACGGCTGGCAGCTGCGCAAGGGCTGGTTCTGGCCGCAGGCGCACAACGACGTCGTGCAGAAAGTGCTGCGCAAGGCGCGCAAGGGCACCCAGGTCATCTATATCCCGGGCAACCACGACGAAGGCGCGCGCCAGTTCTGCAATCTCGCGTTCGGCGACATCCACGTGCGCGAGGAAGCGTTCCACACGACGCTCGCCGGCAAGCGCCTGTGGGTCGTGCACGGCGATCTGTTCGACGGCGTGATCCAGCACGCGAAGTGGCTCGCCTATCTCGGCGACTCGGCCTATACCGTGATCCTCGTGCTGAACCGCTGGTTCAACCGCATCCGCGCGAAGCTCGGCTTCCAGTACTGGTCGCTCTCGCAGTACCTCAAGCACCAGGTCAAGAACGCCGTGAACTTCATCTCGTCGTTCGAGCGCGTGATGACCGACGAAGCGCGCCGCCGCGGCTGCGACGGCGTGGTCTGCGGTCACATCCACAAGGCCGAGATCCGCGAAATCGACGGCGTGCTGTACTGCAACGACGGCGACTGGGTCGAGAGTCTGTCGGCGCTCGTCGAGACCTTCGAGGGCGAACTGCGCATCGTCTACTGGACGGTGATGCAGTCGCCGCAGGCGCAAACGGCGGGCCGCAAGGCGCGCGTGAGCGCGGCCTGAGCGGCGCGGCCGCCTCGCCGGATTCACACGGGCCGCGCTTGAACGTCCGCCGCCTTTATCCCCACGCGCGCCGTGAACACGCTGTAGACGCGTCGGGCACGGCGCCGGCCGCGTCCGTCCGATACGGCGCGCCGACGCCACACCAACCGCACCACCAGAGGGCCTCCGACCGATGAAGATCATGATCGTGACCGATGCATGGGAGCCGCAGGTCAACGGCGTAGTCCGCACGCTCAAGAACACCACGCGCGAGCTGATCGCGCTCGGCCATCAGGTCGAGCTGCTCACGCCGCTCGAATTCCGCACGATTCCGTGCCCGACCTACCCGGAAATCCGGCTCTCGCTGTTTCCGCGCGGGCATCTGCGCGAGCGCATCGACGCGTTCGGCCCCGACGCCATCCACATCGCGACCGAAGGCCCGCTCGGCCTCGCCGCGCGCCGTTACGCAATCGACCACGACCTGCCCTTCACGACCGCCTATCACACGCGCTTTCCCGAGTACGTGCAGGCGCGCTTCGGCATTCCGCTGTCGGCGACCTATCGCTTCCTGCGCTGGTTCCACAAGCCGTCGCTCGCGGTGATGGCGCCCACGCCCGTGGTGAAGGCCGACCTCGAAAAGTTCGGCTTCACCAACGTCGTGCTGTGGACGCGCGGCGTCGATCTCGAGATCTTCCATCCGATGGAATCGAAGGTGCTCAACACCGCGCGCCCGATCTTCCTCTACGTCGGCCGCGTGGCCGTGGAGAAGAACGTCGAGGCTTTTCTCAAGCTCGATCTGCCCGGCTCGAAGTGGGTGTGCGGCGAAGGTCCGGCGCTCGCCGAACTGAAGTCGCGCTATCCGCAGGCGAACTATCTGGGCGTGCTGAGCCAGCCCGAACTGGCCAAGGTCTACGCAGCCGCCGATGTGTTCGTGTTCCCGAGCCGCACCGATACCTTCGGTCTCGTGCTGCTCGAAGCGCTCGCCTGCGGCACGCCGGTGGCCGCGTATCCGGTGACGGGCCCGATCGACGTGCTCAGCGGCGGCGATGCCGGCGCGATGAACGAGGACCTGCGCGAAGCCTGTCTCGAAGCGCTCAAGATCGACCGCGCGACGGCGCGCGCGTGGGCCGAGCGTTTTTCGTGGCACGCGGCGTCCGAGCAGTTCGCCTCGCATCTGAAGCCGCGTTCGCGCGCCTCGATGCAGGAAAGCAGCGCGGCGGCCTGAGCGGGCCGCGCGGCGCGGCACCCCGCAAAGACCGGAGCAAGCGATGAAACGGCCTGACGCCTCGAGCGGCACCCACGCCCCGGCGGCCACGGATCTCCCCGGCGCCGACGACAGCGTGCAGACGCTGACCGACGACGCGCTGGCGGCGTCCGCCGAGGTGCGCACCGCCGCGGACGCATCCTCATACGTTTCCCGCGCAACCGCCGATCACGCGTGCGATACTGCGGCATCCACTCGCACTGATATGGCCCCTCGTCCTTCGCCCCCGCTCCCGCAGCAGCCGTCTTCCGCGCCTCGCGATCCGCAGGCGCCGTCCGCCGCCCAGCCGGGCAGCGCTGGCAGCAC
>NZ_JAAGPN010000441.1:0-233 GCF_017104805.1 Paraburkholderia sp. Ac-20347
AGAAATAGACGTAGGTGTGATAAGAGTGCAACAGTGAGTGAATAGCACAACAGTGGTATTCACGTAAGAATCGTACATGACGTACGCGCAATAGGAGAGGCTTCTCAGCAGTGGGTGGACCATGAGTCATTATGACAAATGACATGTTGCTGTTAAGGCTGGTTATAAGTAGGATTGGTTCTGGGTAGTGGTCCATAACTGCATTTATTATTTTTTTTTTTTTTTTTTTTTTT
>NZ_JAAGPN010000442.1:0-3641 GCF_017104805.1 Paraburkholderia sp. Ac-20347
TCTGATCGGCATCTTCATCGGCCCGGCGCTGATGACCGTGCTGATGGTGCTGTGGGCGAACTGGGCGGAGTGAGGGATGCGCGGCGCGTGAGTCGCCCGCTCTGGCGACGTGCGCGCCGCCTCGGCCGTCCTCAGTGCATGCAGGCGAGCGCGTACTTGAGCGCGCCAGGCAGCAACTGCCGCCAGACCGGCCAGACATGGCCGCCGTCGACGATGCGCAGCGCCGCCGGATTGCCCGCCTCGCGCAGTCGCGTGTAGAGCAGCGACGATTCGGCCTGGATCACGAGGTCGTCGTCGCCCGAGGCGATGAAGAAGGGCACGCGCCACGGTCGCGCGAAATAGCCGCTCCACAGCGCCGGATAGTTGAGCGTGCGCCAGATGTGCGGATCGAACTGGTGATCGCCGAACACGCCCACGCGACGCGCCGACGAGGCCGGCGGCGGCTCGCCCGAATAGATCGCGGGCGAGAGCAGCAGCGCGCCGCAGAACATCTCGGGATGCTCGAGCGTGTAGCGCAGCGCGCCGAAGCCGCCCATCGACACGCCGCCGATCGCGCGGCCGCCACGTTCGTCCTCGACCGCGAAATGCTGCTCGATCTCGGGCATCAGGTCGTTGAAGAACGCCGTCTCCATCTTTTCCTTGCGATCGACGTACCAGTCGGTGCCGCCTTGCGGCATCACGATCACGACGGGCGGAATCTCGTGGCGCGCGATCAGCGTATCGGCGGCGGTTTGCAGGTCGCCCTGGGTGATCCAGTCCATCGCGTCGCCGTTGTTGCCGTGCAGGAGGTAGAGCACCGGATAGCGCGCGGTGTCGGCGCGATAGCCGCTCGGCAGATAGACCACGTACGGCCAGTCGCGATTGAGTGCGGCCGCGTGGAAGGTGCGCACCGCGATCGTGCTGGCCACCGCGAGGTTCGGCGTGGCGGACAGCGCGGCGAGCGCCGCTGACGACGCCAGCGCGACGAAACCCGTCGTCGCCGCTGCTCGCGCGAGGTGGCGAATAACGCGGCGAGCGACGCCTTGCACGGTGCGAAGCGGGGCCGATGGCGTATCGGCGCGTGCAGGGGATTGCGCATCGGCTGCCGCATCGGAGCGTGCGTTGAACAGCGAGCCGAACGGCGCGGGGCAAAAGGAGCTGCGCATGACGGAAAAGCCGGTCTCGAAGGCACGCCTGCGGCGCGGGGTCATCATGCTAGCAGCGGTGCGCGCGGCCAGGAAGCGGAGGATATTCGCGTGAGGGTCGATGGCGCTTGAACGGGGCGTCGAGCATGCGTCGACGATGCGCGCGCGGTCTCGACGCGCGCACCAGGCCGCCTCCCGCCTCAGGCCGACGCCTTCGCGCGCGAGGGCAGCAGCCGTTTGAGCGGATCGGCGGCGCGCACGACGATGAACAGTGCGGTGAGCGCCACGGCGTCGGCGGTGAGGCCGAGCGGCACGTCGAGATAGCCGTCGGTGTACCAGTAGAGCACCGAGTCCACGGTCAGCGAGATCACGGCGCCCGCCACGAACGAGAGCATGCCCTTGCGGCCCACGAGGCCCACCCACGGCAGCCAGGTCGCGAGGCGCTTCGCCCAGCCGAGCCGGATCATGTGCGCGACGAGCCACGCGATGCCGAAGAAGTTCAGCGCGCGGAACCAGGCGAGATTGCGCTTGAAATCGCCGTCGAGCGGCGTGTTGCCGAGGTGCAGGCGATAGATGGCCGCTGCTCCGACCACGGCGAGCGCGAGCATCGTGACGATCGTGCCGAGCTTCGGCCGCGCGGTCACGCTCTGGAACACCGGCTGCGCCTGGGCGATCACGCCGGCCATGAACATCAGCTGCCAGCCGAACGGATTGAAGTCCCAGTGGACGTCGGCGACATGCGGCAAATACGGAGTGAAATGCGGCGCGACGCCCCACAGCGCGAGGCTGATCGCCGCGAGCAGCCACGGGCGCGTGCGCGCGAGCGGCAACGCGAGCGGCGCGGCCAGCGCGAAGCACGCATACATCGGCAAGACGCCCGCGAGATAGGGCTGACGGCGCAGCAGCACGATGTCGCGCAGCGCGGTGCCGGGCGCGAGCATGAGGTCGTCGAGATCGGTGGTCGCGAGATTGGGGGCGTCGACGTTCAGGGCGGTCAGGATGGCCGTGACGAGCAGCATCAGCAGCGCCGTGACCACGAACGCGCGATAGATCTCGAAGGCGCGCTTGATGAAGCGCTGGCGCGCGACCGCTTCGGTACGGCGCGCGCAGAGCGCGGCCCAGGCCGTGGCCGTGGCGTAGCCGCCGAGGAAGACGAACACTTCGGCGGCGTCGCAGAGCGCGTAGGCGTGCAGCGTGACGCGCGAAATGATGCTGCCGCCGATATGGTCGACGACGATGATGAGCAGGACGAGTCCGCGAAAAAAGTCGAGTTCGACGAGACGATTGGATGACTGTGACATGGATCCGGCGCCAGACGGGCGCGGCGCGGGGTCCGGAGCGGGCGGACGGCGCGCACGGCCGGGCTGGCGCATGCAAAAAATAGGTGCTGCGAATAAAAAACTGCGAGGCGCGGCGAAACCGGCGGCAAGCGTTGGTGCGCGACGGCAAGCGGTGGCCTCGTCGGCGCGCCGGGCTGCGAACCCGCCTGATCGGGCCAGCTCGCTTCGTTGACGGCCCGAGCCAGGGCCGACGCGGCGCAAACCGGGAGGGGGCGGCAACGCGCGAGTCCCAGGAGAAGACCGGATGGACGCCTCAGGGTTCCCGTGACAAGCGCACCAATCCTCGTTGAAGGCAATACTACCTTAATTTTCAAAGGGCTTTCAGCGTGCAAGCCAGTTCAAGTTCTCGAATTTGCTGCCGATATGCAAAAGAGATTACACCGTGAACTGGCGCTATTTGTGCGCTCCCGTTGTGAGCCTGGAAGGCGGAGAAGGCCGTCTGACGGGCGTTGGCTGGGGAATGCCCGTGATTGTGCGTCGCCGCGTCAGCCGTTTCGACGACGCAGGATCGGGCGAGTTGTATCAGAGGTATCAGAGTGTTGTCGCACCCCTGATATATGTGAAGCGAGCTTTACAATGCCGGGTGTTTCGAGATGGGCGCTATTGAGCCGCAGTGCGATTTTTGCGCGACGGTTGTAGCGTTTTGCTTGAAGAAGCACGTAATTTGAATGCAGATGGAAGCGGTCTGGGCGCGAGCGTCCGGGGCTGGCCAGGAGAGGCGGGAGCGCGCGACGACGCTGCAAACCGCACGATGCCACCCGGACGACGCAAGCCGCCGCGCAGCACAAGGAGCTAAAACATGTTCGAAGATCGTCAGGGTCAGTGGACCCACGGTCTGACTCGCTTGCGTGCCGGTCTCGCCGGTGTTGGCCTGGCTGTTGTGCTGGGCGCCTGCGCAAACGTTGATCAGCAGCAAACCCCGCCGACGTCGCAGCCGCAACCCGACCCGTCGGCTTCGGCCACGCCCGCGTCCGGCGCGGCGGCCGCCAGTGCCGCTCAGGCAGCCCAGGCCGCCACCGTTCCGGTCACGCGCGTCGTCACGAAGACCACGTACGTGCGCGTGCGCCGCGGCGATACGCTGCAGCGCATCGCGTCGAGCCAACACGTCTCGGTCCGCGAACTGACGGCGTGGAACCGTTTGAAGTCGAATAGCCGCCTGCGCGCGGGCCAGTCGCTG
>NZ_JAAGPN010000443.1:0-3684 GCF_017104805.1 Paraburkholderia sp. Ac-20347
ATCTACACTGGCGCGCACCACCTTTCCGCGCACGACGCTCTTCCGATCTGCTCGTCGACGGCGCAGCCGCGGTGGCGGGCTTCTTCGCGCCCGCGCCCGCTGCCGGACGTGAAGCCGCACCTTCCGGACGCGCCGGCTTGTGCAGCGTGCCCTTGGCTTCGGCAGGCTTCGGCGGCTCGACCGGCTTCGGCGGTTCCACCGCCTTGACCTGCGCCTTGCGCGGCGTGTTCATCATTTCGCGGATGGCGCGCGCTTCGGCTTCGGCGGCCGCGCGACGACGCGCGATCTCGTCCTGTTCCTTCTGCGCCTTGTCGGCGGCTTCGCGTGCGGCGGCCTCGGCCTTCTGGGCCGCTTCGCGTTGCGCGGCGCGTTCGGCGGCGGCGCGCTGTTCGTCTTGCTGGTCCTGCTGCTGTTTCACTTCCTTCGATTCCGCTTCGGCATTGCGCTGTGCAGCCACGGCTTGAGCGGCGAGCTCACGCGCGGCGGCTTCGGCCACTGCCTTTTTCTTTTCTGCTTCTTCCTCGGCGCGGCGGCGTTCGGCCTCGGCGGCCTCTTCGCGCGCACGGCGCTCCGACTCTTCACGCGCGAGCAGCTCCTGACGCTCCTTGAGCTCCTGAGCCTGACGCTCGAGCAGCTCGGCCTCGCGGCGCGCTTCTTCTTCGCGGCGCTGCAGCTCCGCCTCTTCGGCGGCGACTGCTGCGTCGGCGGCATGATTCGATGCCTCCGCCTGTTCGGCGGACTCGTCGCGGCGGACGAACGTGCGCTTCTTGCGCACCTCGACCTGAATGGTGCGTGCCTTACCCGTCGAATCGGACTGCTTGATCTCCGACGTATGCCGTTTCGTCAGCGTGATCTTGCGCTTGTCCGCGTCGGTCGAACCGTGCGACTTGCGCAAGTGGTCGAGCAGACGCGCCTTGTCCGTTTCCGACAAGGCATCGGTCTCGCTCGCTTTCTGGACGCCCGCTGCCTGCAGCTGCTCCAGCAGCACGCCTGCAGGCATTTTCAGTTCCGCGGCAAATTGGGCTACGTTGTTACTCGCCATTCATTCCTCTTAATGCAAGGACCGATTCCTTGCGGTTGACATCGGTTCATGCGGCCGTGGGTGCCTCGCCTTGCGAGGCCCCGCCGCGATCAGTTCAATGGGTCATGGTCGCTTCCTGCTCGTCGCGCCCCGGTTCCGAACCTGTTGCCAGGCTTACTGGAACCAGTGCTCACGTGCCTTCATGATCAACGCCTTGGCGGCGTCCTCTTCCATTCCCGTCATTTCGACCAGCTCGTCCACGGCCAGCTCGGCGAGCTCGTCGCGGGTGTGGACCTCGTGCTGCGCCAGCTTTGCATGCAGTTCGGGATCCATGCCGTCCAGACTCTTGAGGTCCAGCGCGGCGCTTTCGACTTTCTCTTCGTTCGCGATAGCCTGCGTGAGCAGCGCGTCGCGCGCACGGTTGCGCAGCTCGTGCACGGTGTCCTCGTCGAACGCCTCGATTTCCAGCATTTCGTTGAGCGGCACGTAGGCGATCTCTTCGAGGCTCGTGAAGCCTTCGTCGATCAGGATGTCGGCGACTTCTTCGTCCACGTCGAGACGCGCCATGAACAGGTCGCGCAGCACCGTGCGCTCCTGATTCTGCTTCTGCGCGGATTCGTCCGGCGTCATGATGTTGATCTGCCAGCCGGTCAGTTCGCTGGCAAGACGCACGTTCTGGCCGCTGCGGCCAATGGCGACCGCGAGCTCGCTTTCGTCGACCACGACGTCCATCGAGTGCTTTTCTTCGTCGACAACGATCGACTGCACGGCCGCCGGCGCGAGCGCGCCGATAACGAACTGGGCGGGATCCTCCGACCATAGCACGATGTCGACGTTTTCGCCACCGAGCTCATTGCGCACGGCCTGCACGCGCGAACCGCGGATGCCGACGCAGGTGCCGATGGGGTCGATACGCTTGTCGTAGGCCACCACGCCGATCTTGGCGCGCACGCCCGGATCACGCGCTGCCGCCTTGATCTCCAGAAGGCCTTGTTCGATTTCCGGCACTTCCATTTCGAACAGCTTCATCAGGAACTCGGGCGCCGTGCGCGAGAGTTCGATCTGCGGGCCGCGCGCGGTGCGGTCGACCTTGCCGATCCAGGCACGCACGCGGTCGCCCACGCGCAGGTTTTCCTTCGGAATCAGCTGGTCGCGGCGCAGCAGCGCTTCGACACGGCCCGACTCGACGATGAAATTGCCCTTGTCCATGCGCTTGACCGTGCCGGTCATGATGCTTTCGCCGCGCTCGAGGAAGTCGTTGAGGATCTGCTCGCGCTCGGCGTCGCGCACCTTCTGCAGGATGACCTGCTTGGCGGCCTGCGCGCCGATACGGCCGAATTCCACCGACGGAACCGGCTGCTCGACGAAACCGTCGATCTGCGCTTCGGGATCTTGCTCGCGTGCTTCGAACAGCAGGATTTCCTGATCCGGCTCCTGCAGACCCGCCTCGTCCGGCACGATGCGCCAGCGGCGGAACGTCTCGTGTTCGCCGCTTTCGCGGTCGATGTGCACGCGGATGTCCGCATCCTCGTCGAAGAGTTTCTTGGAGGCCGACGCAAGCGCCGCTTCAAGGGCGGCGAACACCACGTCCTTGTCGACATTCTTCTCGCGTGCCAGCGCATCCACCAGCATCAACACTTCGCGACTCATTGTTTGCGGCTCCTAAAGTCAACTTTGGGGATCAGGCGGGCTTTGTCGATGTCCGCGAGCGTGAAATCGAGCATCGCAGGACCCGCCTTCCCTTCGAATTCCAGACCGATGGTTTCGCCTTCCGGGGCATGCACGATGCCGCGGTACGATTTCCGTCCGTCCAATGGCTTTTTCAACGTGATAACCGCTTCGCAGCCCGCGAAGCGTTCGAAGTCCGCCAGCTTTTTCAGCGGCCGGTCGAGGCCGGGCGACGAGACCTCAAGACGTTCGTAGTCGATGTTCTCGACAAACAGAACGTGCTGCAGCTGACGCGTGACCTTCTCGCAATCCTCGATCGCGATACCCGCAGGCTGATCGATGTAGATGGCCAGCATGCCGCGCCCGGTGCGCTCGAGGTCGACCAGCTCGTAACCGAGCCCGGTGACCGTGGTTTCAATCAGTTCCGTCAGTTGCACAATGCCCACTCCAGATATTCGCGCAGCGAGCCGGCAACTTCCTGTTCCTGAGAGTCAAACGGGATTCGCGGGCCGCGCGCCAGATGAGCGCGCGCTCTTGCACCTACTTGCGCGTGACCCAGATGGCGAACCCACCCCGACGTGATGTCCGGCGATGTGATGCCCGGTTCTGCTGCCCGGGGGCTTCGACGTCGGATTCGACGCCTGCGCGATGGGTGTATTCGACTACTTTTTCACCGCACATCGCGCACTGCCTCGAAACCCGAAACCGTGACGAAACCGCTTCGATCACACACCGATCACATTCGGCCGAGCCAAAAAAAAATGGGCGAAACGCCCATCTTCTCACTTAGCCAGGTGGTCGCACCTGGGACGCAAATAAAAGCCGCACGCCCAGCGACTCCGAGATTGTAGCCTTTTTCCGGCTCTAACGCAAACCGCGCAAGGCGAACGTCCATGCGTTATGCACGGAATATGGGCCACTCAGAGGCGTTTTCAAGGCGTTTTACGGTGATTTCCGCAATTTACGCTTCGGGCGCCATCGACGCGGGCGATACC
>NZ_JAAGPN010000444.1:0-234 GCF_017104805.1 Paraburkholderia sp. Ac-20347
TAAAAAAAAAAAAAAAATAACAAGCGGTGAACGACAAAGTACAAATCAAACATAATTATGCTAACCTGCATATAAGACTCTGAGACCTGGTACGCTGAGTCACAAGGAGATACTACTATCGAGACAGCGTATCAGACATCACACATAATAGTACATGTATAAGCGAACATCGTCACAACAACAGTCGTAGCGGTGGTGTGAGCTGACACAAGCTAGCACTCTGACGAGGCGTCA
>NZ_JAAGPN010000445.1:0-3964 GCF_017104805.1 Paraburkholderia sp. Ac-20347
GTCTGCGCATCGGCTTGCCGCGACGGATCGGCGCCGTCGAGATCGAGCGCGAACGCGAGATCGTCGTGCTCGCCGAAGCCGTCGAGTTCGCGCGCGAGCACAGTTTCGTCGACGGTCTGATCGGGACCGGCCGTCTGCATCATGTTGTTCGCGCCGCCCGAGGCGAGCGAGCGCACGCCCGCCACGATGGCGCGTGCGGCCTGCACGCTTTGCGCGGTCGAAGCGCTCGCGCGCGCCGTCTCGAACGCGCCGCCCGCGCCTTCGAGCACGCGCAGCGCGGCGGCGAGCGTATCGGCGTCGGGACCGCTTAGCGTCGGCGGTTCGTTCCAGAGCGTACGCTCGATCGCCCACACGAGCCGTTCGCGCCACGCAAGCGTCTGCCAGCGCCGCGCCGCTTCCTGCGCGGACTGCGCGCGCCAGCGCTCGACGTAACGGCGCGCGCCCGGATAATCGGCGAGCAGGCGCGCGAGCACGCGGCGATCCTCGACTGCCTGCGCGATGCGGCCCGTCACGCCCGCTTCGGCGAGATCGAGCCGCCGGATCGCGCTATGCCGCCAGCGCGCCGCCAGCAGATCGAGATAGCCGAGCAGCAGGTCTTCGTCGTGCGCGGGTTCATTCGCATCGTCTTGAGCGGTTTCATGCGTCGGCAACACGAAACGCTCGCGCTCCACGCGCGGTCCGCCCGCCCCCATCGACACCGTCACGCGCGGCTCGCCCGTCAGCACGCGCGCGAGTTTGCCGAGGCGCGCTTCGAGTTCGTCGATCTGGGCGGTCTGCATGGCGCGCCGCGTTCAGGCTGCGGATTGCCCGTCGGGCGCGGCATCGAAGATCGCGTGATGGCGGATGATGCTGCGGATCAGCGCGGCGTCTTCGGCGCTCACCTTCGCGTAGATCGCGGGCGCGGCGGCGCGCTCGGCGTCGCCGGTTCGCAGCATCAGCTCGGCCCAGTCGATCAGACGTCGCGTGGAAAACGCGCTCGCCAGATCCTCGCGCGCGAAGGCGGCGCGGCAGTCGGCGGCAATGGCCGCGAGCGTGTACGCCAGCGCGGGCGTGAGCGCGGGCAAGGTCCGCGTCAATACTTCGGCTTCCTCATCTTTCGAAAGATAGTCGAACAGATACACGCGCCAGCGATCGAGAAAAGCCTCGTTGAGTAGATTCGCGCCTTGATAGAGATGCCGGTACGCGCTCATCGCGCCCGCCGCGTTCGCCGTGCCGAACAGCCGGAACGACGGATGCGGCGTGACGATCTCGTTGCCGCGCTCCTTGAGCAGCAGCTTGCCGCCCGGTTCGAGCACGGCCGTGAGCACCGCGAGAATCGAAGGTTCGGCGAAATCGAGTTCGTCGATGATGAGCCAGTAGCCCGCGCGCATCGCCACGGGGAGCACGCCGTCGACCCACACGGTCTCGCCGCCTTTCACGGTCCAGAAACCGACGAAATCGCCGACCGTGGTCTGGCCGTTCATGTTCACGCGCAGCACGCCGTGGCCCGTGCGCGCCGCCACCTGCTCGACGAAACTGGTCTTGCCCGAGCCGGTATGACCGATCAGCATCACGCGGCGGTTTTCGACGATATCGAGCGCGATGTCGTCGGCGCGCGGCGTGAAGAGATACGCGTCGTTGATGCGCGGCACGAGCGCGGCATTCGCGTCGCTCGTATCGGCCGAAACCGGCATATCCACGTTGCCGATGCGCACGGTCTGCTGCGCCGACGTCACTGAGCGCGCCTCACGGGCCGCCTGCGCGGCGCGTTGCAGATCCGCCGCGAACGCGCTGCCCACTCGTGCAGCGCGCGCCTCGTCTTCGCTATCGGCGACAGAGACGAAACCTTCGCGCCGCCATTTCAGCAGCTTCGCTTCGAGATTGTCGAGGTCGACGACGGTGTCGATATCCACCTGACCCACGCCGTCCTCGCCATGACCGTGCTCGATGCGAAACATGTTCGCGCGCTCGGACAGTGATACGCGCCACCATTCGCGCGCGGCTTTCGCGCCGCGCGTATAGACGCCTTCGGGGCTGTTGTCGGGCACGGCGAGTGGCGTGGCGTTCATCGGCGTGAAAGGCGCGGCGCGCAAAAAAGGTCCAGCGGGACATCTTACCCGCTGGACCTCGTTCACGGCACGAAGCGCGTTACGCGGAGCGCGGCCCGCTCAGGCGAGATCCTCCACCGCGCGAATCGGAATGACCGTGCGTGCGCCGCAATTGCGCAGCACGTCGCGCAACTCGTTGATGACCGGAAACACCTCGTGATTCCAGTCGGCGCCCTGACTGTCGTGCGCGGCCTGCTCCAGTTCGACGATCGCGCGATCTTCCTTGAAGATGCGCTCCGTGAACCACACCAGCAGCGGCCACGCGGCGTCGAGCAGCAGGGACACCTTCGGCTTGCGGATCGACAGCATGCCGAAGGTGCGATTGGTGCGCTGCTGCGCGTCGAGCGGCACGTAGACGATCCACAAATCCATCACCAGCGAGTCTTCGCTCGAACGGATCTGCAAGGTCTGATACGGATAGCCGGTGCGGATCGTCATGACGCTGCTGTCGCTCTGGTCTTCGCTGCGTTTGCTCGACCCGAACACGAGCGCCTCGCCGGCGGGCTGCTTGCCCGCCTCGCGCATGAAGGTGTAATCGACTTCGATCCAGTTCTCGCCGCGGCGGCGGCCGAGCGAACGCGCGCGCATCTGGCCCATCTGGCGGCGGTGCAGAAACTGATGGTTCATGTCCATCAGGTTCTCGTGCATGAACGAGTAATGGCACTTGACGGGACGCCCGAAACGGCGCGTCTTGTACGCCTTGTCGGTGACCGAGGGCATCTCGGGAAACGGCGTCTGCTCGGCCAGCGTGGCGTCGCCGGGAAACACGAAGATCATGCCGTGCGCCTCGCGGCACGGATACGCGCGCACGCCGTTGGGCAGGCGCTCGCGGCCGAGGTACGGAATGTCGACGCACTGGCCGCTGCAGTCGTAGGTCCAGCCGTGATAGCCGCAGCGGATGCCCTCGCCTTCGACCACGCCCGCGTGCAAGGGCACCTGTCGATGGGCGCAGCGGTCTTCGAGCGCGAACACGCGCCCCGATTCGGTGCGCGCGAGGACGATGGGCTCACCGGCGAAATGCACGCCGTGCGCCTTGCCGCGCTTGACCTCTTTGGACCACGCGAGGGGGTACCAGAAGTCGGGATGAATGGGGACCCGGCGCAGATCGCGCACGGATGACTCGCTCGCCAGGTTGTCTTGGGACTGCACTGCGGACATGCGGGATGTCTCCTTGGGGTTCGCGTCTTCCGCCCGATCGACCGATGGCTACCGATGGCTATGAGCCGTTGGCTACGGACTGATCAGTACGGATGGGCCGAAAACGCACGAATCGCCTTCACTGATCCGGCTTCATCGACGTCGCTTCACTGCGGCTGATTCTGCAACGACTTCAATGAGCCAGCTTCACTGCACCTGCACATCTGAACCTGGACTGCCCTGCGCGCCCCGCCTGGCCCGCGCGCGCGGCGATGTTGCAATGCGGCGGCGGCGAGACGGACGACTGGCTCCATAGTACCGGACATGTTTGGAATCGGTGTACGGGGTTTGAACGGATGCGGCGCACATGGCCGCGCCCGAAGCGGGCGAGAGAGCAATTTTCTTGCCTGGAGGGAGACGGGGAGGAAAATCCGGTTGGCGAGCGGCTTGGGGATCGCCGAAATAATCAGCATCACTGATTAAATCGAGTGGCAATGCACGAACGGCGCGAACGCCCGTCTATCGACGTCCGAACACCGAAACGCTCAGTCGAGCAGCGCGTGCAGGCCGCCCGCCGCCGCCCGCGCCACGGCGGCGAGACGCGCCTCGCTCATGCCTTCGCGCGCGCTGCCCGAAAGACCCGACATCACGCTGGCGACGTAATCGGTCACGGCGTCGGCGGCCTCGGGATGCGTCGCGGCCACGTAAGCGCGGACCTCGTCGCGGCGTTCCTGCGCGAT
>NZ_JAAGPN010000446.1:0-3650 GCF_017104805.1 Paraburkholderia sp. Ac-20347
TGGACGCGCGGGTGGAACAACGGCGCGGCGGCGGCCGCGCGCGAAAGCGGGAGTGTCGAGAGCAGCGACGAGGGACGACGCGCGCGCGACAAGCGCGCGATCAAGCCGCGGACCCGCGCCGGGAGAGCCACGCATCGACGCGCGCGAGCGCTTCGCGCAGCGCGCCTTCGAGCGGCGCGCCGCCCGCGAGGCTGCCCCAGAGCAGTTTGTCGGCGGCGAACCCGGCAAGCGGATCGGCGGCTTCGAACAGCTTCGCCACGGCCACGCCGTCCATCACGCCGTCCTGATACTGATACGGCAGCACGCCCTTGTTCCAGCGTTGCAGGAAGCGCAGGAACAGCGCGGGCAGCACGGCGGTGGCGGCGGGCGTCGCGCCCGCGGCGATGCGTTGCGCGATCGTCGGCGCGATGAAGCCGGGGATCTTCGAGAAGCCGTCGGCGGCCACGCGCTGGTTGGTGTCCTGGATATACGGATTGCTGAAGCGTTCGAGCACCACGTCGCGATACTTTTCGAGGTCGAGCGGGCTCGGCGTGAGGCAGGGAATCACGTCCTCGCTCACGTAGGCGTGCGCGAACGCGCGGATATCGGCGTCGTTCGTGCCTTCGTGGATATACGACAGACCGACCAGCGTGCCCGCCCACGCGATGCAGCTATGCGTCGCGTTGAGAATGCGGATCTTCGCTTCCTCGTAGGGCATCACCGATTCCACCATCTCCGCGCCCGCGCGCTCCCACGCGGGGCGGCCCGCGCAGAAGTGATCCTCGATCACCCACTGGATGAAAGCCTCGCCCATCACCGGGCAGGCGTCGTCGACGCCGGTGGCGGCCTTCACGCGCTCGCGCACGTCGGGCGTCGGACGCGGCGTGATGCGGTCGACCATCGAATCGGGACAGGCGGTGTTCGCGTCGAACCATTCGCGCAGGGCGGTCTCGCCGCGCAGCGCGAGGAATTCGCGCATGCCCGCGTGAAAACGCTTGCCGTTGCTGCGCAGGTTGTCGCAGGTTTGCAGCGTGACCGGGCCGCCGCCGCGCGTCCTGCGCGCGTCGAGGATCGCGGCCAGCGCGCCGTAGATCGTGGTGCGCGCACCGTTCAGATCGGCGGCGAGATCGGGATTGGCGGTATCGAGACGGTCGTGCTCGTCGAGGTAATAACCGCCTTCGGTCACGGTGAACGCGATGATCTTGCAGGCCGGATCCGCGCCCGCGTCGATCAGGCTCGCGAGGTCCGCCGACCACGACAGCACGCGCGTGATCGAGCGGATCTGCTCGTAAGCGCGCTCGCCCTGCGGCGTGACGGTTTCCAGCGTGTAGACGCCTTGCTGCGCGGCGAGCGCGTCCATGACGGGGTTCATATCGGCGCGGATATTGCCGACGCTCAGCGTCCACTGCGGCTCGTCCGGCTGGCGCGCGAGATTGACGCGGTGCAGATACCACGCCTGATGCGCGCGGTGAAACGATCCGGCGCCGATGTGCAGGATCACGTTCGCGTCGCTGCGTTCGCTGGCCATAAGGTGTCTCCGTGTTCGCCTGTCTAGGGCGATGTGCGCGCATTGAGCGTGCGCGTCTGGCTGGTTTGGGTGTGCGAATCGACGGGCGTGAAAGATAGAGCATTTGCCCGATTGATGAACGAATGATCGTATTCGGGCGAAGGAAAGTCAAGACGACGCGCGCGGGTTTTGGTGGCGCGCTGCGGCGTGCAAGGGCGGGGCGTGCGTGCGAGCGGGCATGCGCACGCACGCGCGGCAGGCGCCGCGCGCGATGCTGTGATGCACAACGGAAAAGTGGGGGGCGAAGCGGCCTAGGCGTGAATCCGCTCGATCGCCGACACGGCCTGCGCGGTGGCGTCCGCCGCGCAGCAATCGACAACGATGCGCTCGGGCATCGCGCGCAGCCACGTGAGCTGGCGCTTGCAGAGCTGACGCGTGGCGAACACGCCCTTGTCGCGCATCGTGTCGTAGTCGATGTCGCCGTCGAGATACTCCCACGCCTGCCGATAGCCGACGCAGCGCATCGACGGCAGATTCGCGTCGAGGTCGCCGCGTGCGCGCAGCGCCTTCACCTCGTCGATCAGACCTGCCGCGAGCATCGCGTCGAAGCGCTGCTCGATGCGCCGGTGCAGCACCGCGCGGTCCGAGGGTTCGAGCGCGACGGGCACGAAGCGGTAGCGCGCGGCCTCGTCGTCGCGGCTCGACGGCGCGGCCAGCAGCGCCGACATCGGCTGCCCGGACAGCATCCAGATTTCGAGCGCGCGCTGGATGCGCTGCGAGTCGTTCGGCGCGAGGCGCGCGGCCGTGGCCGGATCGACTTGCGCGAGGCGCGCGTGCAGCGCGGGCCAGCCGTCGCGGGCGGCGTCGGCGTCGAGTTGCGCGCGCACGGCGGGATCGGCGCCCGGCAGATCGTTCAGGCCCTGCGTGAGCGCCTTGTAGTAGAGCATCGTGCCGCCCACGAGCAGCGGCACGTTGCCCCGCGCGACGATCTCGCCCGTCACGCGCAGCGCGTCGGCGCGAAAGTTGGCGGCGGAATAGGCATCGGCCGGATCGACGATATCGATCAGATGATGCGGCGCCGCCGCGCGTTCTTCCGCGCTCGGTTTCGCGGTGCCGATATCCATCTCGCGATAGACGAGCGCCGAATCGACGCTGACGATCTCGACCGTGCGGCCCTGCGCGGCCGCTTGCGCCGCGTAGCGGAGCGCGGCGGCGGTCTTGCCGGAAGCGGTCGGCCCGAGCAGGCAGGCGACCGGCGTAGCGAGTGCGTGTTGCGTCATGCTCATCGAAGCTCGCTTACTGGCCGCGCATGAACAGGCGGTCGAGGTCCGCGAGCGTGAGCTGATACCACGTCGGGCGGCCGTGATTGCACTGGTCGGCGCGTTCGGTGGTTTCCATCTGGCGCAGCAGCGCGTTCATCTCGTCGAGCGTGAGACGCCGGTTGGCGCGCACCGCGTGATGGCAGGCGAGCGTGCCGAGCATCTCGTGCTGACGCTCGGTGAGCACGCGCGAGCCGCCGTAGGCGTGCAGGTCGGTGAGCACGGCGCGCGCGAGCGCCTGGAGATCGGCGTCCTTGAGCAGCGCGGGCACGGCGCGAATCGCGATCGAGGTGGGCGAGAGCACCGCGAGATCGAAACCCAGCGCTTCGAGCGTGGCTTTTTCTTCCTCGACGGTGCCGGTTTCCACGGGATCGGCCTGCATCGAAATCGGGATCAGGAGCGGCTGCACGGCGAGCGAGCGCTCGGCCAGCGCCGTCTTGAACTGCTCGTAGAGAATGCGTTCGTGCGCCGCGTGCATGTCGACGATCACGAGGCCGCGCGCGTTCTGCGCGAGCACGTAGATGCCGTGGACCTGGCCGAGCGCGAAGCCGAGCGGATGGTCGTCGCGGGCGTCGAAGGCCGGTTGCGCGGCGCTGTCGAAGCGCGCGCCTGCGCCGTCGGCTTGTGAGACGGTCGAACCTTGCTCGGTGCCGGCGCCGACGTCCTTGCGGCCGAACAGCGCGTCGTAGAGCGCGAGCGGCTGCGCAACGGGCAGCGAGCCTTGCTGCATGCGCGACTGGCGCAGCCAGGTGTTGCCGCCGCTTGAGCTGCCACCGAAGCCGCCGCCCGAGCTGCCACCCGAGCCGCCGCCGAAGCCGCCGCCGAAGCCCGACGAGCGGCCGCTG
>NZ_JAAGPN010000447.1:0-3951 GCF_017104805.1 Paraburkholderia sp. Ac-20347
GACGTCGTGCTCTCGACGCCCGCGCTCGCGAGCGCCGCCTACGCCGCGTTCTCGGGCGGCATGGCCGTGGCGCGCTTCGCCGGCGACGCCGTGCGCGCGCGCTTCGGCGCACCGCAGCTCGTGATGGTGAGCGCGTCGCTCGCCTGCGCGGGGATGATCGGCGCGCTGTTGCTGCCGTTCTCGTTCACCGCGCTCACGGGTTTCACGCTGATGGGTCTCGGCCTCGCGAACATGATGCCGGTGCTGTTCGCGGCGGCCGCGCGCGTGAAGGGCATCCACGCGGCCGAAGGGCTCGCGCACGTTGCGGGCATCGCGTACTTCGGGCTGCTGTTCGGGCCGGTGGTGATCGGCGGCATCACGCAGGTAACGAATCTCACCGTGGGCCTGTCGGTGGTCGCGCTGTGCGCCGCGCTGGTGGCGTTCGCCGCGCCGAAGGTGCTGCGGCGTCTGGGGATTTGAGCGAGACGCCTCGCAGCGCCGCTCCATCCGGCAGCATTGGGCAACGCCCAAACAAAAAGCCCGCGAGTCGAAAGACCCGCGGGCTTTTTTCATCGATGACGATGAACGGCACGTCACGCCGCGCCGCCCGAAGGCCGCGCCGCGCATGTCGCTCTTACATCTTCACCACGTCGAGCAGCGACTTCTTGCCCGACTTGTAGTTGTACAGCGAGATCACGCCGTGCTTGAGGTCGCCCTTCGAGTCGAAGGTCGTCTCGCCGATCACGCCCTTGTAGTCCGTCGTCGGCATTTCGGCGAGGATCTTGGCCGGATCCGTCGAGTTGGCGCGCTTCATCGCGTCGACGATGATGTACACCGCGTCATACGTGAACGGCGCGTAGATCTGGATCGGCTGGCCGAAGCGCTTCTCGTACTTTGCTTCGAACTCCTTGCCAAGCGGCATCTTCTCGAGCGCCATACCGGCTTCCGAGCAGACGATATTGTCGGTCGCGTCGCCGGCCAGGTCCGAGAGCTTGTCGGTACAGACGCCGTCGCCGGCCAGCACCTTCGCGCGCAGGCCGAGCTGCTTGGCTTGCTTGGCGAACGGGCCGCCGGTGGCGTCCATGCCGCCGTACATGATCGCGTCGGGGTTTTCGCCCTTG
The DNA here is from genome assembly GCF_017104805.1 of Paraburkholderia sp. Ac-20347. NCBI lineage: Bacteria > Pseudomonadati > Pseudomonadota > Betaproteobacteria > Burkholderiales > Burkholderiaceae > Paraburkholderia > Paraburkholderia sp. Ac-20347. Next base: position 1,101 of record NZ_JAAGPN010000447.1, read on the forward strand.
ATCTTCGTGAGAATCGCGCGGAAGTCCACGGCCTTGTCGTTCGTCGCGTCATGCGACAGCACGTTCATGCCGAGCGCCTTGGCGGTCTTCTCGAATTCGTTCGCGAGACCCTGGCCATACGCCGTCGAGTCGTCGACGATCGCAACGCTCTTGACCTTCAGCGTCTTCGACGCGAAGTTCGCGAGTGCCGGACCTTGTTGCGCGTCCGTCGCCACCACGCGATACGTGGTCTTGAAGCCCTGTTGCGTGTACGCCGGATTCGTTGCCGACGGCGAGATCTGCACGATGCCTGCATCGCTATAGATCTTCGAAGCCGGAATCGACGTGCCCGAGTTCAGGTGACCCACGACCGCCACGACCTTGTCGTCGACGAGCTTCTGGGCGACCTGCGTGGCCGTACGCGGGTCAGCCGCGTCGTCCTGCGCGTCGAGTGCGAGCGTGACCTTCTGGCCGCCGATCGTCAGACCCTTCGCGTTGATCTCTTCGACTGCGAGACGCGCGCCGTTTTCGTTGTCTTTGCCCAGGTGAGCGATACCGCCCGTCAACGGCGCAACGTGGCCAATCTTGACCGTGACGTCGGCGCTCGCCGCCGTTGCAAACGACGCGAACAGCATGGCTGCTGCGCTGATCGGCAACAGCTTGTGAAGCTTGATATTCATGTAAGTCTCCAGTTTCGAACCCAAAAGCAACGTAATCGCCCTGTGCCCCCGCGCCCCGAACGTGTCGCTCCCCGTCGGACGACCACGCAGGATGCATCCTTGATGCACCTGGCCAGTATGGTTTCGAATGCCGTTTGTGACAGCGTTCGCGCACCATACTTGCGCGCAAGTGTAGGTGATCAAATTAATTTGGGGGACTTTTTTCAGATATCGGGGCGAGTACCAATAGGCTTTCACCCGAGCCCCGCGCGAAACCCGCCAGAGGCCCGCCGCGCCTTGCTCCGCAAGGCTTCAATAAGACGTTTGCAATCCTTCGGAAAGCTAAATCCAGGGTGCTCCCGAATATTTTTTGAGATTTTTGGCGAGTTAGGCGCGGGGGTTTTTTTACTGCTTGACGGCAATGGATTTTCACGCTGGATCAACAGCCAACGTTTGCGCATTTTCATCGCGCCGGAATTGAGTTCGGATTCCTCGATAACTGTGCGGCTTTAAAGTCAGCTCTCGTTTAATTCATGACGCGCATATGACATGTGCAATCCCCGATTCACTCGCTGCACTCCGATCATCGGCGCAGCGGATTCAGGTTGTTCGCGCACGCATCGACGCGTGCGAACAGCACGCTTCGAATAAACAAAAACATTACGATCCGCTTGCGAGTACGACGCACGCTGCAGGCAGGGCGACGCCTATGGCAAACTGGCTCCCCGTTTGACCGGCCCAGGCCGCACACCCCATTCGCGAAGAAGGAGAGCAACGTGAGCGTAACGACTCGATGGATCGACATTCCCGCCGGCAAGGACAGTTTCGGCGCCTATCTCGCCCTGCCCAAAGGCGGCAAGGGTCCTGGCATCGTCATCATCCAGGAGATCTTCGGCGTGAACGGCCATATCCGTGACGTGGTCGAGCAATATGCGCTCGACGGTTACGTCGCGATCGCGCCGGACATCTTCTGGCGCAGCGCCCCGCGCGTCGAACTCGAATACACGGGCGCCGACCGCGACCGCGGCATCGAACTGATGAAAGCCACCGACTTCAACCTCGTCGTGCAGGACATCGCGGCGACCGCCGACACGCTGCGCAAGCTGCCCGAGTGCACGGGCAAGGTCGCGGCCATCGGCTACTGCCTCGGCGGCCGTCTCGCCTACATGGCGGCGGGCAGCGGTTCGGTCGACGCGGCGGTCTCGTACTACGGCGGCGGCATTCACACGCAGCTCGATCTCGCCGACAAGATCAAGCAGCCGATCCTGTTCCACTACGGCGAACTCGATCATGGCATTCCGCTCGATCAGGTCGGCCAGGTGAAGGAGCGCTTCGCGGGCCGCGACAACGCCGACGTCTATATCTACCCGGGCGCCGATCACGGCTTCAACTGCTCGGTGCGCGCGTCGTACAACCAGAACGCGTCGGTGCTCGCGCACGGCCGCACGCTGAGCTTCCTCGCCGAGCATCTCTAAGCAGGCGTCCGGAATCACACCGGTCGAGGCGATCATGGCGATCGCGCCGGTTAAGTCGATCGCCTGACAACGGCCATTGCGGCAGAATCGCTGCAATGGCCGTTTTGTTTTTGGGCGATGCATTCGCCCGCCCAGCCGCGAGACGAGTCTGAAACTCGCCGCGGCATTCACTCACGACGCCAACAGGGAGCGCGCGCCTTGCAGTCCGACTATCTGGAATACGACGCCATCGGCCTCGCCGAACTCGTGCAGCGCCGCGACGTGAGTCCGCGCGAGTTGCTCGACACCGCCATCGCGCGCGCCGAAGCGGCCAATCCCGCGATCAACGCGATCGTGCTCAAGGATTACGACAGCGCACGCAAACGCGCCCAGCACATCGCGCCCGACGGCGACGGCTTCGAGACGCTCGCGCAAGGTCCGCTCGCGGGCGTGCCCTTTCTCGTCAAGGATCTGGGCGCGGCCGTCGCCGGTTTGCGCATGACGCTCGGCAGCCGTCACTATCGTCATTACATTCCCACCGTCGATGCGCCCGTGGTCCAGCGCATTCGCGCGGCGGGCCTGAACATCTTCGGCAAGACCAGCGCGCCGGAACTCGGGCAGATGCCGTACACCGAGCCCGAGCTGTTCGGCCCGTGCCGCAATCCGTGGAATCTCGATCACACGCCCGGCGGTTCGAGCGGCGGCGCGGCGGCGGCGGTCGCGGCCGGCATCGTGCGCTCGCGCACGCGTCGGACGGCG
>NZ_JAAGPN010000448.1:0-3830 GCF_017104805.1 Paraburkholderia sp. Ac-20347
GCGCGCCGCGTCGGCACGCTGCGTCTGCTCGGCTGGACCTCGCACGGCACGCGCTGGGTGATCGCGGGCAACGCTGCCACGCACGGCCTGATGCGCGCCGCCGACGTCGCCACGCAGCAGGGCGCCTCGCGTCGCGAGCGCCGCACGCACGAATAAAGAGGGCAGACAAGGATGCAACATGGACATCCGTGACGAACTGATCGATCACGTGCCGCGCCTGAGGCGCTACGCGCGCGCGCTGATCAACAATCGCGAGCTCGCCGACGATCTCGTGCAGGACACGCTCGAACGCGCCCTCGCGCGCACCGAGCTGTTCCGCGCGGGCACCGACCTGCGAGCGTGGCTGTTCACGATCATGCACAACATCTTCGTGAATCAGGTGCGCAAGTCGGCGGCGCGCGGCACGCATGTTTCCGTCGACGACGACAGCGTGCCCGAAACCGACTACGCCGTGCCCGCGACCCAGACCGGCGCGCTCGAAGTGCGCGATCTCGACTTCGCGTTGCAGCGGCTGCCGGTCGAGCAGCGTGAAGTGGTGCTGCTGGTGGGCCTCGAAGAAATGAGTTATGCCGATGTGGCGCTGGCGCTGGACGTCCCCATCGGCACGGTGATGTCGCGGCTGTCGCGAGGACGCGAGCGCCTGCGTGCGCTCATGGCCGGCGCGGTGCCGCGCGCGAATCTGAAGGTGGTGCGATGAGCGAGCAACAAATTCCCGTGACCGAAGACGAAATCCACGCCTACGTGGACGGCACGCTCTCGGAAGCGCGCCGCGCCGACGTCGAGCGCGAGCTCGAACGCAATCCCGAGCTCGCCGCGCGCGTGGGCGACTTCTTTTCGCTGAACAGCCTGCTGCATGAGCGCTTCGACAGCCTGCTCAGCGAGCCGGTGCCCGCGCGTCTGCGCGAGGCGAGCGAAGCGCCCGCGGCCCGCATGGACGCGATGAAAGGGCAGAAAGCGCCGAAGGGGCACACGCGCCCGGCCGCCAACTGGCCGAAGTACGCGGGCATGGCGGCCGCGCTGGTGCTGGGCGTGGGGATCGGCTGGGGCACGCATTACGGCGCGGATTTCATGCCGGGCGCGACCGGTCGCGGCGATGTGCAGACCGCGAGCGCCGACACGACGATGAGCTTCGTCCACGAAGCCGCGCTCGCCCATGTGGTCTACATGCCCGAAGTCGCGCGCCCCGACACCATGAGCGGCCATCAGGAGCAGGACTTCGTGCAATGGCTCGCGAACCGGCTCGGCACCGACGTGCATCCGCCCATGCTCGCGAAAAGCGGTTTCGAGCTGGCGGGCGGCCGTTTGCTGCCCGGTCCCGACGGCGAAGTCGCGCAATTCATGTATCACAACGCGCAGGGCGAACGCGTGACGCTGTGCATCTCGCACCGCAAGACCAGCAGCAACACCACGGCGTTCAAGCTCTACGAAGATGGCCCCGTGAGCGTGTTCTACTGGATCGACGGCGACTTCGGCTATGCGCTGTCCGGCGGCATCGACCACAAGGTGATGCTGCAACTCGCGCACGACGTCTATTCGCAATTGACGCCGCATTGAAGCGGTATTCGTGACGTAGCGGTGCGGATTGCCCGCACCGCTCTTGCCGCGTCATCGCTCGCATGCCAACGCCGACGCCCCGCTCATCGAGAGCGGGGCGTCGGCGTTGCACGGTATCGAACAGCGTCTTTTGTACCTTCAGCTGCCCTGGTAGATATTGCAGAAGCTCGCCGGGCCGACGCACTTTTGCGGTGCGCCCGATTCGCTCGTGCCGGGCATCGGCATGCCCATGCCGCTTTGCGCGACACGCGGTTGTTGCTGTTGTTGCTGCTGCGCGGCCACCTGCTGTGCGAACACGGGACTCACGTCGGGATACGACGTATCGGTCACGAAGCGCGAGCCGTTGTTTTCGGCTTCGATCAACTGCTGGCGCACTTCGGCGCGCGTGAGGCCTTGTGCCGAGGCTTGCGTGACGGCGCCCACCGAAGCGAGTGCGATGAAGGTGGCGAACATGGCGTGGCGGATAGACATTTCGAACTCCTGATGATGTGAGGTTGGTGCGTGGCCGGAATCGATCGTCGTGGATTCATGACGGCCTGCATAGGGATGAACGCATGGCGCGCCGCGCTATTCCGCTCGCGTGTGTATCTTCGTGTAGCGATGTAAGCGGGGCGCCTGGCGAACTCGCCGAAACGCCCATCGGAGTTCGGCCAGCGACATCGGCGCAATATGACGGTTTTGTGTCTTTGCGCGCGTGCGAGCTTGCCCGCGAAAGCACCCGTGTGGCATGCTTGCGGCGATCAAACGGCCACACGACCATGGATCTCGCTTCGTCCATTGCAACTTATGGCGCCGACATGTCGGGCCTGATATGCGGATTCCGCTTCACGCCCGGCCAGCCGGGCCAGCCCGTCACCGGTGAGGAAGTGCTGCGCGGGCTTCAGCACGCGCGCGCCCTGGCCGCCGAGGCCGCTGAAGCGGCGCTCGCCGCCGCCGCGCGCCAGAACACGGACCTTGCGGACCTCGCCACGCCCGATTGCGCGCCGGCGCAACCCGCGCCCAATCCGGCCGACGACGGCGCGTTCTACTGGCTGCACTTCAATCTCGCACATGCTGCGAGCGCCTCGTGGATGCGCTCGCATCTGGATCTGCCCGACGGCTTTTTCGAAATGCTCGTCGAAGGCTCGCATTCCACGCGTATCGAACACATGGACGGCGCGCTGTTCGCGGTCGTCAACGACGTGATGTTCGATTTCGAGCTGACGCCTTCGCAGATCGCCACGCTCTGGTCCTATACGCACGAACGCCTGCTGGTGACGGCGCGCATGAAGCCGTTGCGCTCAATCGACCGTTTGCGCGGCGACGTACGCAACGGCGAGACGTTCCGCTCGCCCGCCGAGCTGCTGATTCATTTGATGCGCGATCAGGCCGATCTGATGGTGGAAATCGTGCGCCGCACGAGCATCGACGTGGATCGCGCCGAAGATCAGTTTCTCGCCTCGCGCCGTTCGAAGAGCCGTCACGAACTGGCCGCGATGCGCCGTATCCTCGTACGATTGCAGCGCATGCTCGCGCCCGAGCCCGGCTCGATCTTCCGTCTGCTCGCGCGCCCGCCGCGCTGGCTGCAACCGCCCGACGTGCAGGATCTGCGCGAGGCGACCGAAGAATTCTCGCTCGTGCTCGGCGACATGGCGGGGCTGGTCGAACGCATCAAGCTCCTGCAGGAAGAGATCGCCGCGCGTCTCGAAGAGCAGAACAACCGCACGCTCTTCACGCTCACGCTGGTGACCGTGCTCGCCTTGCCGATCAACATCGTCGCGGGCTTTTTCGGCATGAACGTGGGCGGCATTCCGCTCGCGGAGAACCGCCACGGTTTCTGGCTGATGGTGCTGGTGGTCGCGAGCTTCACGGCGCTGCTCGGCTGGTGGGTGTTCCGCCGCCGCGGCGACAGCTAGGCGCGCGTGGCGTATCGCGCACACAGGCTGGCGGCCGGAATTTGAGGCCTTATACTACGCGCTCGAACCGCCGGCCCCGCGCCGTTTTGACCCTTTCTAGCCCTTCCAGCCCGTGCTCTAACGCTATGGCCGTGCCTCCGCCATCCGTCGAATCCGCGACCCCGACCACCGCCTCGAAAAGCGGCGGCGCGCGCGTGCGCGGCATCGACGATGGCGCGTTGTCCGGCGCGCATGAAGTCCTTCATGACGACGCTCGCGAAGCCCCGCTCGACGCCTTGATGCGCGTGATCGCGCGCCACTTCAACGTGGCGTCGGCCTGCGTGCTGCCGGGCCACGCGCGCGACGGCGCGCACGCGGGCGCGTGGCTGGGCGAGGGCGTCG
>NZ_JAAGPN010000042.1:0-240 GCF_017104805.1 Paraburkholderia sp. Ac-20347
AGAAGACACTAGTGGCTGCACGACATGATCGCTAAAGCTAGTGCGATCCACGGGAACACGCTGCTTAGCATTACTATTGCTTGACTGCACATCGAGCTATATCAGTGTACGTAGACGACGCCAGCACACATCGCTCATTGCACGATACCAATATAAGTAATAAGATATGTTCTGTTTAAATTACTTATACTGATGCAGACATCACAGGTGCATGATTATTTTTTTTTTTTTTTAATGAAC
>NZ_JAAGPN010000043.1:0-45885 GCF_017104805.1 Paraburkholderia sp. Ac-20347
TACGGCGTGCCGTTCTCGGTGCGTAACGACGAAGTCGTGACCGGCGCCACGCTGCATCTGATCTACAGCTATTCGCCCGCGCTGCTGCCCGAGCTTTCGCAGCTCAAGGTGCTGATCAATGGCGAAGTGGCCGCTACGCTGCCGGTGCCGCAATCGCAGGGCGGCACCACGGTCGCGCGCGACGTGCCGCTCGATCCGCGCTTCATCACCGAGTTCAATCACCTGAACGTGCAGTTGATCGGCCATTACACGCGCAGCTGCGAAGATCCCGCGAATTCCGCGCTCTGGGCCACGGTCAGCAACGCGAGTTCGCTCGATCTGACCTACGCCTCGCTGCCGACGAAGCCCGATCTGGGCGCGCTGCCGCAGCCGTTCTTCGACCGCCGCGACGTGCGCCGGCTCGAATTGCCGATGGTGTTCGCGGCGAAGCCCGACGCGGCCACGCTCGAAGCCGCGGGCACGCTGGCTTCGTGGTTCGGCTCGCTGGCGGGTTATCGCGGCGCGGTCTTCCCGGCGCAAGTGGGCAACGCGCCGCTCTCGGGCAACGCGGTGGTGTTCGCGCTCGCCGACTCGCATCTCGACGGCGTGACGCTGCCCGCCATCAGCGGCCCGACGATCGCGGTGGCCGAGCGCGCCGCGCCCGCGCGCGGCGAGCTGCTGCTCGTGCTCGGCCGCAACGGCGAGGAACTGAAGACGGCGGCCAGCGCGCTCGCGCTCGGCCAGAACACGCTCTCCGGCACCAGCGTGACGATCGGCCAGCTGGTGACGCTCAAGCCGCGCACGCCGTACGACGCGCCGAACTGGCTGCCGTCGAATCGTCCGGTGCGCTTCGGCGAACTGGCCGACGAGCGCGCGCTGTCGGTGACGGGCTACGACGCCGGTGCGATCGCGATCAATCTGCACGTGCCGCCCGACATGTTCATGTGGAACACGAAGGGCGCGCCGCTCGACCTGCGCTATCGCTACACGGTGCGTCCGCGTCCGGACCGCTCGTCGCTGAACATCAGCGTCAACAACAGCTTCGTGCAGGCGCTGGAAATTCCGGCCGTCGATCCGTCGCGCTTCAGCCTCGGCCGTTTCCTCGGCCGCTTCGGCGCGCAGGCGTACACCACGGGCGTGACGCGCCGTATCGTCTACGTGCCGCCGCTGCTGCTCACGCCGCGCTCGCAACTGCGCATGCATTACTTCTACGACATCCCGAACACGGGCGAATGCTCGGGTCGCCTGATGCCGAACGTGGAAGGCGCGATCGATCCCGATTCGACCATCGACCTGTCGTCGTTCCCGCACTACATGGCGCTGCCCGATCTGGCCGCGTTCGCGAACAGCGGCTTCCCGTTCACGCGCATGGCCGACCTCTCGCAGACGGCCGCGATCCTGCCCGACGATCCCACCTCGGGCGACTACAGCCTGTTCCTGCTGGCGATGGGCCGCATGGGCGAGTCGACGGGTTATCCGGTCACGGGCGTGACGGTGGCCGGTCCCGGCGACATCGATCGTCTCGCCGATAAAGACCTGCTGCTGCTCGGCGGCCCCGGCCGTCAGCCGCTGCTGCAACGCTGGGCGAAGTCGATGCCGTTTTCGAGCGATGGCGACACCAGCACCTTCACGCTCTCCGACATCGGCTTCAAGGTCGAGGACTGGTGGCACGGCTCGCACGGCGCGGAACGCGCGCCCGCGCGCGCCGACCTCTCGCTCGTGAGCAACGGCAGCAGCGCGCTGATCGCGGGCTTCGAGTCGCCGCTCAAGTCGGGCCGCAGCGTGGTTGCGCTGATCAGCTCGCCGGGCGAGTCGGAAGCCGACATGACCTCGGCGCTGCTCGACGCCGACGTGCTGCCGCAGCTTCAGGGCGCGATGGCCGTCGTGCACGGCCGCTCGGTCACGGTGACGTCGAACGGCGACACCTACTACGTCGGCAAGCTCTCGCCGCTCGAATACGCGCGCTGGGTGCTGTCGTCGCATCCGCTGTTGCTGCTGCTCGCGGGCGTGCTCGCGGCGATCGTGATCGCGGCGCTGTTCTATCGCGTGCTGCGCGGCATCGCCGCGCGCCGCCTCAAGGACTGACATGATGCCGACCCAAGCGAGCCCACGAGGCACCGCGCGCCGCGCGCGTTCGCCGCTGGCGGCGTCGGCGCTGGCCGTCGCGCTGCTGTGCGCCACGGCGGCGGGCGCGGCCCGCGCGCAGTCGGGGCAGGCCTCGGCGTGCGGCGACTGGCCCGCGTATCGCGCCTTCTTGACGCGCACGGTGCAAGCCGACGGACGCGTGCTCGACGCCACCACGCCGGTCCAGCAGACCACCTCGGAAGGCCAGTCCTACGGCATGTTCTTCGCGCTCGTCGCCAACGACCGCGCGAGCTTCGACCGCATGCTCGGCTGGCTGCGCGCCAATCTCGCGGGCGGCCAGTTCGACGCCGACAACGTGCGTCTGCCCGCGTGGCAGTGGGGCCATAAACCCGACGGCAGCTGGGGCGTGATCGATCCGAATCCGGCTTCCGATTCCGACGTGTGGATCGCCTACGACCTGCTCGAAGCGGGACGTCTGTGGCGCGCGCCCGAATACACGGCGCTCGGCACCGCGCTCGCGGCGCAGATCGCCAAACGCGAAGTGAGCGATTTCGCGGGCCTCGGCCCGATGCTGCTGCCGGGGCCGCAAGGTTTCGTCAACGGCGACGTCACGCGCCTGAATCCGAGCTATTCGCCGCTACCCGTGCTGCGCGGTCTCGCGAGCGCGCTCAAGGGCGGCCCGTGGAGCGCGCTCGCGCAAAACGGCTACAAGCTCGTTTCCGGTACCGCGCCGCGCGGCTTCGCGCCCGACTGGGCGGCGTGGCACGCGGGGCAGTTCGTCGTCGATCCGAAAACGGGCGACGTGGGCAGCTACGACGCCATCCGCGTCTATCTCTGGGCCGGTCTCGCGAATGCCGCTGACCCGCTCGCGAAGCCCTGGCTGAACGCCGTGCGCGGCATGGCCGATCGCGTCGCGCAAACCGGCGTGCCGCCCGAGAAGGTGGCGGCCGCAACGGGCACCGGCAGCGGCGAAGGGCCGCTCAGCTACTGGGGCGCGCTCGCGCCGTATTTCGCGGCGCTCGGCGACACCAAGAGCCTCGCGCTCGCCCGCTCGCGCCTCGCCGCGCTCGACGGCGCGACGCCGGGCCGCGAACCGGTGTACTACGACCGCGTGCTCGGCCTGTTCGGCGCGGGCGCGGTGGAAGGCCGCTATCGCTTCGACGCGAACGGGCGGCTCGTGCCCGCGTGGGAGGGCGCATGCCGATGACCCCGCGCTCGATCCGCTCACGCGGCGCGTTGCTGAATACAAGTAAAACGACAGAACCGATGCAGAAGAAGCACACGCCGCGCAAGCCGTTCGGCGCTTTGGCGCTCACGCTCGCACTGGCGGGCGTGGTTGCGTTCTCGCACGCGCCGCTCGCGCACGCCGCCGACGACGCGCTCAAGGCGCTCATCGATCAGGGCAAATACTGGCAGGCGCATGGCCGCGGCGACCTCGCCGAGCAGGCGTGGGAGAAGGTGCTGCGCCTCGACGCGAAGCAGCCCGACGCGCTGCTCGGCATGGGCATGGTGATGGCCGACCGCAAGGACGGCGGCCGCGCCGAGTCCTATCTCGAACAACTGCGCCAGGTCGCGCCGAACTATCCCGGTATCGACGATCTGGGCCGCCGCCTCGGGCAATCGAGCCCGCGCGACCAGACCGTGAACGACGCGCGGCGTCTCGCGCAGATGGGCAAGAGCGCGTCGGCGGTCGAGCAGTATCAGAAGGCGCTCAACGGCGTGCCCGCCACACCGCAGCTGCGGCTCGAGTACTACCAGGCGCTCGCGGCCACGCCCAACGGCTGGGACGAGGCGCGCAAGGGCCTCGACCAGCTCGCGCGCGACAATCCCGACGATCCGCGCTACGCGCTCGCCTACGCGCAGCACCTCACGTATCGCGACACCACGCGCCGCGACGGCATCGCGCGTCTGCAGGTGCTCGCCAACGACAGCAAGGTCGGGCCGCAGGCGCGTCAGAGCTGGCGTCAGGCGCTGTTGTGGCTGGCGGCGCGACCCTCGGATCAGGCGAGTTTCGACGCCTATCTGAAGCTCTCGCCCGACGATCCCGCCGTGAAGGCGCGCTACGAAAGCATGGTCGTGCAGGATCAGGCCACGCGCGAGCGCGCCGCTCAGGATCAGGCGAACGATGCGCGCGGCCGCGCGGTCGCCGACGGTTTCGCCGCGCTCGACCGCAACGATCTGGTCACGGCGCGCGCGCGTTTCTCGGCGATTCTCGCGAACTCGCCCAACGACGCCGACGCGCTCGGCGGCATGGGCGTGGTCGAACTGAAGCAGGAACACTTTCCCGAGGCGCGCAATTACCTCGAACGCGCGTCGCGCGCGGGCAATCCGGCGCGCTGGCGCGAGGCGCTCGCGAGCGCGTCGTACTGGACCTACACGAGCGAGGCGCTGGGCGCGCAGAGCAACGGCGAAGTCGCGAAGGCGAAGTCGCTGTTCGAGCGCGCGATCGCGCTCAATCCTTCGGATGTGACGGCCCAGGTGATGCTCGGCGAGCTGCTGCTGGCCAATCACGATCCGCAGGGCGCGGAGCAGTCGTATCGCATGGCGCTGCGTCGTCAGGCCGACAATCCCGACGCGATTCGCGGCCTCGTCGGCGCGCTCGCGGCGCAAGGACGCGGCGACGAAGCGCTGCAGTTCGCGAACCAGCTCACGACCGAGCAGCAGGGCAAGGCGGGCGGTCTCGACCGTCTGCGCGGCACGGCCGAAGCGGCCCAGGCGCGCGCCGCCGAAGCGCAGGGCGATCTGGGCCGCGCGCGCAGCCTGTTCGAAAGCGCGCTCGTCAGCAATCCTGACGATCCGTGGCTGCGTCTCGACCTCGCGCGCATCTACGTGCGCCAGGGCGCGGTGGGCACCGCGCGCAGCATGATGGACGGCTTGATCGCCGCGCATCCCGACATGGTCGACGCGCTCTACGCGAGCGCGCTGCTCGCCGAGCAGACGCGCGACTACGGCAACGGCCTGCAGATGCTCGACCGCATTCCCGCCGACAAGCGCACGACGGCGATGGCCGAGTTGCAGCATCGGCTGTGGCTCGGTCAGCAAGTCGATCTCGCGACGCAGATGGCGAAGCGCGGTCAGCGTCAGCAGGCGCTCGCGCTCCTGAGCGGCGCGGAGCCGGTCGCGCAGGCGAATCCGGCGCTGATCGGCGAACTGGCGGGCGGCTACGTCGCCGCGGGCGCGCCGGATCGCGCGCTGTGGCTCGTGCAAGGCGCGATGTCGGCGGCGCCCGGCGATGCGGGCCTGCAACTGCAGTACGCGGGCATTCTGCTCGCGAGCCATCAGGACGCGATGCTCGGCCAGGTCATGCAGCGCCTGCAGACGATGCAGCTCACGCCCGACCAGCGCACCGATTTTGACAACCTCAATCTCGCGATCGTGGTGCGCCGCGCCGACGCCGTGCGCACGAGCGGCGATCTTGCCGGCGCGTATTCGGTGATCGCGCCTTGGCTCGCGGCGATGCCCGACAACCCCGACCTGCAGGCGTCGCTCGCGCGGCTCTATTCGTCGGCGGGCGATCCGGCCAACGCGCTCAAGTGCTATCGCATCGCGCTGGCGCGCCGTCCCGACGATCACGGTCTGCAACTGGCGGCGCTCTACGCGGCCGCAGGCACGAAGTCGTGGCGCTACGCCGAGCAACTCGCCGATACGGCCCTGCGCAGCGCGCCCGACGATCCCGAAACGCTGGCCGCCGTGGGCCGCATGTATCGCGCGCAGGGCAAGCTCACGCTCGCCGCGCAGTATCTCAAGCAGTCGCTCGTCGCGAGCACGACGCCTGTCGGCACGCGACCGGCCGCGACCGGACGCGCCGCCAACGTGCCGCGCGGCTGGGAAGCGCTTAGCCGTCCGCTGGGCGCGAATCCGCTGCCGGGCACCAATCCCTTCGAGGGCAAGACGGCGGTCGATTCCGCCAGCGACGCGAACACGGCCGCCGCGACGAGCGGAACGAGCGCTTTTGCGACGCCCGCGCCGAGTTCGCCGTCGTGGTCCAAACTTTCGTCTCCTGTACCGACCGTGCCTATTTCCCTGCCCCCGGCGCAGCCCGCGCCGTATGTTGCACCTAATGTGGCGCCGCCCGCCGGCTCCACCTCGGGCTACCAGGCGCCCGCCGCATCGACGGACGGCTATGGGCCGGATACGTACGGCTCCAGCGCGTCGGGCGGCCCCGCGACGGCGCAGCCGTTGCAGCCGTATGCGCAGTACGCGCCGGGTGGCTATCCGCAGCAGCAGCAGGCGTATCCGCAGCAGCCTTATCCGCAGCAGCCTTATCCGCAGGGCGGCTATCCGCAGCAACAGGCGTATCCGCAGGGTTATCCGCAGCAACCGTATGCCGCGACGCCCTGGCCGATGTCGCCCGCCGCTCAGGCCGCGCAAGGCGGTTATGCGCAGCCCGCCGCGCCGTCGTCGCGTACGTCGAAGCGCTCGTCGAAGAACAAGCAGGCGAATAACCGCGCCGCTTACGCCCAGCAGCAGGGCTACGCGCAGCCGTATCCGCAGGGCGGCTACCCGCAGGGCGGCTATCCGCAATATCCGCAGCAGGGTTACGCGCAGGGCGGGTATCCGCAGCAGCCGTATCCGCAACAGGGTTACGCGCCGCAGCCGTACGCGCAGGGCGGTTATCCGCAGCAAGGCTACCCGCAGCAAGGCGGCTACATGCCGCAACCGCCGTACGCGCAGCAGCAATACGCCGCGCCGGCCTACATTCCGCAGCCGCCCGCGGGCTACTCGCAGCCGTATGCGCCGCCTGCCGCCGCCGCGGCGAACGCCACGCCCACGCCGCAACAGGTCGCGAATTCGCAGACGCTCGGTGTCGCCGACGAACTCGCGCAGATCAACCGCGAGCAGTCGAGCACGATCTCGGGCGGCGTGATCTTCCGCAACCGCACGGGCGAGGACGGCCTCTCGAATCTCACCGATATCGAAGCGCCGATCGAAGGCCGCATCAAGGCCGGCAACGGCCATATCGTCGTGACGGCGACGCCCGTGACGCTCGACGCCGGCACGGCGGCCACCGACCTGCCGACGCTCGCGCGCTTCGGCTCGGGTCTCAGCGGGAGCAAGACCGGCAGCACCGGCTTCGGCTCGCAGACGGCGAGCGGCGTGGGCCTTTCGGTCGGCTATGAGACGAAGTCGGTGAAGGCCGACATCGGCGCGACGCCGGTCGGTTTCCGCTATCAGAACGTGACGGCGGGCGCGGAATACGACGGCGGCATCACCGACAAGGTCTCGTATTCGCTCGCGATCACGCGCCGCGCGGTCACCGACAGTCTGCTGTCTTACGCTGGCGCACGCGACGCGGGCGCGAACCTCGAATGGGGCGGCGTGATGAAATCGGGCGGCCGCGCCGCGCTGTCGTGGGACGACGGCACGAACGGCCTCTACGTGAACGGCGAAGCCATGTTCTACAACGGCCACCATGTGGAGGACAACGTCGGCGGCAAGGCGGGCGGTGGTTTCTACACGCGCGTCTACAAGGACACCGACCAGACCTTCACTGTGGGCGTGAACACCACGTGGATGATGTTCGACAAGAACCAGTCGTACTACACCTACGGTCAGGGCGGCTACTTCAGCCCGCAGCAGTACGTGATCCTGAACCTGCCGGTGGAATACGCGGGCCGCAACGGGCCGTTCTCGTTCGATCTGAAGGGCTCGATCGGCGTGCAGCATTATCGCGAGGATGCGGTGCCGTACTTCCCGCTCGACGCCAATCTGCAAGGCGCGGCCAGCAGCAACATGAACAGCGTGAGCTCCGCCACGGCCACGCTCGACCCGAACGCGACCTATCCGGGGCAGAGCAAGACCGGCTTCGCGTACTCGGTCTACGCGAGCGGCGAGTATCAGCTCGGGCCGCAGCTCGCGGTCGGCGCGATGGCTTCGCTCGGCAACGCGTATCAGTATCGCGAGTGGCTGGCCGCCGTGTATCTGCGCTACAGCTTCTCGCCGCAGTCGGGCTCGCAGCCGTTCCCGCCGCGCGCGTTCTCGTCGCCGTTCCTCACGACGTCCGACTGACGCGGACGATTCGCCAGGCCGAAAAAAACGGCCCGATGCGTGATGCGCATCGGGCCGTTTTTATTTCAGCGCGCGTTCGAGACGCCTGGAGCCGCTTCAAGCCGCCTCGGGCCACGGCAAACCCGGCGTGGCCCAGTCGAGTTCGACGGCGAGCAGCACCTGCATGTCGTCGACGCGCAGCGCGATCGACACGATGATGCACAGGTTGCTCGTGATCGGCGACAGCATCGGCCCCGAGTAGACGGCGCTGCCGCGCTGGCGCACGGCCTTCCAGAAGAACGCGCGATGGTCCCAGCGGCCGTTCACGACGGCGCTCGCGCGCTTGTCGACATAGAGATGATTGACGGGCGGCGCGTCGGCGGCACCGCGCGCTTCGAACAGCGTCGCGCGTCCGGTCGGACCGAGCGCGAACACACGCAGACACAGCGGACGCGCGAGCAGCGCGGCCAGCGAAACCGGATAGGGCACGCCCGATTCGACCTGCTTGCCCGCGTCGGTGAGCGCGTCGAGATACGGGCGGATCGTCGAATCGAACTGGCCCATGCGCGTCGAGCGCGCGAGCGCGACCACGTCGAACGCATGATCGATGCGCGTGGGCGCGGCGCCGCCTGGCGCGAGCGACGCGCTCGGCCGTCCGAGCAGATAGCCCTGCGCGATATCCACCTTGGCTTCCACGGCGAGCACCAGCTCTTCGGTGGTTTCCACGCCTTCGACCACGACGACGATGTCCGCCTGATGCAGCAGCGTGACGAGGTCGCGCAGCAGCGGACGGCCCGAGCGCCGGTTGCGCGCGCGGATCAGTTCGCCGTCGAGCTTCACGAGATCGGGCTGGATGCGCAGCAGGCGGTCGAGGTTCGAATAGCGCGCGCCGAAGTCGTCGACGGCGATCAGGAAACCGCAATCGCGATAGCGGTTCGCGGCGAGCGAGAGTTCGTTCGGATCGGCGTCGTCGGTTTCGAGCAGTTCGAGCACGATGTCGCCGGTGTCGAGGCCCGCGTCGTGCACGAGGCTCGCGAGTTCCAGTTCGTAGCCGGGCCGCACGAAGGTGGAGGGCAGCACGTTCAGGAACAGGCGCGCGCCCTCGGGCAATTGCGCGCCGACGCTGCGCAGATGGCATTCGTGCGCGAGCACGTCGAGCGCCATCAGCTCGTCGGGCGTGAGGCCGCCGAACAGCACGACGGGCGCGACCAGTTGATGGTCGTCGTCCTCGCCGCGCAGCAGCGCTTCCACGCCGATCAACTGCTCGCGCGGCAGGCTCCAGAGCGGTTGAAAATGCGAGACCAGCGTGACGTTGCGCCAGCGCAGACGCGGCATCGCATGGCTCGCGAGGTCGCGCGCGCGCAGCGGCGCGGGCGCGTCGCTCGCGGTATTGCGCACCGGCACGCGCAGCACGCCGCGCTCGAACGCAACCTGATTGCGGCCGGCCTGCTTGGCGCGGAACAGCGCTTCGTCGGCGCGTTCGAGCAGCGAGGCGACGGTGTCGCCATGCGCGAGCCGCGCCACGCCGATGCTCGCGGTCACGAAGCCTTCCGGGCGCGGCAGGCGGGCGATCTCGGCACGCAGCGATTCTGCGAAGCGCTCAATCGGGCAGTCGGCCTGTTCGGGCATCAGCGCGACGAACTCCTCGCCGCCGATGCGCGCGATCAGCGTGCCGGCGGGCGCGAGCGCGACGATTGTCTGCGCGACGTTCATGAGCGCCTTGTCGCCCGCGCCGTGGCCGAACTGATCGTTGATCGACTTGAACTGGTCGATGTCGACGAAGAGGAGGGCGATGGGCGGGCTGTCGGCCGTGCGTTGCTCGATGGTCTGCGCCGCCGCGTCGAGAAACGCGCGGCGGTTCTGCACGCCCGTGAGCGGGTCGGTGGCCGCGAGCGTCGTCAGTTCTTCTTCGAGCCGGAAGTGGCGGAAGCGGAAGTGATAGAAGCCGAAATGAAACACCACGGCGGTGCTCAGCGAGATCGTCACCCAGACGCCGAAGATCGCGAGCTGCTCGGGCGAGAGCGTGAGCACGAACGGCAGCGTCGCGACGTAATAGAGCACGTTGCCGACCACGAAATGGCGCGGCGTGAGCCACAGCGGCGCGGCGCACAGCGTGATCGCCACCACGGCGGGCAGCATCCACGCGAGCGGCGCGCCGGTGCCGCGCACGAGCGTATTGGCCGCGCACTGCATGATGACCACATAGGCCACGCCGATGAAACCGAACTCGGCGGTCGTGCGCGTGCGCGGAATCGCGAGCACGAGCAGCACGAGACCGATGGTTGCGAGCACGGTGATCCAGAACGGATAGCGCCCATCGACGAGCAGCAGCCGCGCGACCGCGAACAGCACGTAAGCGCCGATCGACAGCGCCATCGTCACGAACGAAAGCGGTCGCTGAAGCTGAAGCGAGCGCAGATGGAAGCGCTTCCGTTCGATGGGTGCAACCGGCAAGGGAAATACGGATGACCACATGGCGCGCGCTCCGGCGACTTGTCAGACGAATGTGGCGCCCAGTATAGCGGGCGCCCGTTAATGGAACGTGAGGGAAATCTCGCGGGCGGCGTGGCCCGCCGACATCATTGCGGTGCGCGTTCGATCGTGATGGCGTGGATCACGGCGACGGTGCGGCCGTCGGCGTCGTCGATCGTATCGGTCCAGAGCATGCCATAGTCGGGCAGCCGCGCGGCGTGGCGCGTGTCCGTTGCGGCGAGCGTCATGCGGACGTCGTCGTCGGATAGCGAGGCGAAGTGGCCGTACGTTGGCGCGATCGGCGCTCGCGTGGTGATCGGCGCGGCAGGCGCCAACTTGTCCGCCACGTCAGTTTGCGTGGCAATGGCCGATGCCGCAGCGGGCGCGCAAGGCGCGCTCTGCGTATCGTTTTGCGTATTGATGGCGAATGCCGCCGACGTCCCCGTCGATATCCCCAGCGACAGCAAGATCCCCACTACCCGTTTTTTTGTTTTGTTCAATGCACACCACCGTCATGCGGAATCCACGCCGTGCGCGCTTTTTGAGTAGCGCTTGCACGGCGAACCGCATGGAATATCGGCATCGCGCGGGAATTCTTTAGACAAATAGAACGAGGGCTTGCGCTCGCGTGGAAAAGAGGCGAGCGCAACGAGGTTGATCGGCGCGTACGACTGCGATGCGCTTCAATGCGCCACGTGGCTCACTGCGTGACGGTTGCGCGTCGGCGCGAGCGGCGGCAGCGGCTCGACCTTGCCCACCAGAAAGAGATACGACAGCGCGCCGACGAGGCACAACACGCCCGCCGCGACGAGCGGCACCACGAACGAGCCCTTGGTGATCGTCAGCATCACGCCGGTGAACGTGGTGATGAAGATGCCCGCGAGATTGCCCGCGAAGTTCTGGATGCCGCCGAGCGAGGCGACATGTGCGGGCGTGGGTGCGACTTCGCCGACGAGCGTCCAGACATTCGCGCCTGCGAACGACAGCGCCGCATACGACAGCGCGAACAGCGCGAGACAGAGCCACACGTCCTGCACGAGCGCCGAAAACGCAATCGCCGACGACGCGATCATGCCGCCCACCAGACAGGTCTTGCGCGCGGCCGTGGCGCTCCAGCCGCGTTTGAACAGCGTGTCGGAGACCCAGCCGCCGAGCCAGCCGCCGGGAATCGCGAGCAGCGCGGGCAGCATGCCGAGCGTCCCCAGCGACGCGAGCGAGAAACCGCGCGACTGCAGCAGATAGCTCGGAAACCAGGTGATGAAGAAGTAGATCGCGAAGTTCAGGCAGAACAGGCCGATCATCATGCCCCACACCGTGCGGTAGCGGAACAGATCGACCCAGCGTACGCGCGGCGCGTCCGATGCATCGGCTGCGTTGGGGACGCCGCGTTCGGCCAGCAAGGCGGCGACCTGCGCGGGCGCGATGCCGCGAAAGCGCTCCGGGTCGCGATAGATGAACCACCACGCGAGCGCCCAGATCACGCCGAGCGCGCCCGTGACCGCGAACGAACCGCGCCAGCCCACGACGGAGATCAGCCACGCGACGAACGGCAGCGACAGCGCCGAGCCCACGCGCGAGCCGCTATCGAAGATGCTGCTCGCGAGCCCGCGTTCGCGACGCGGAAACCAGTTGAACGCGACCTTCGCAAACGACGGTATCGCGGCGGCTTCGCCCACGCCCAGCATCAGGCGCATGCCGACGAGCTGCGCGAGTCCGCGTGCCGCGCCCGTCGCCACCGTGAACACCGACCACCAGCCCACCGCGAAGGCGAGCGCGAGCCGCACGCCCACCTTGTCGATGAACCAGCCCGCGGGCAATTGCAGCAACGCGTAGGTCCAGAAAAACGCGCTCAGCACGAGGCCCATGCCGACGGCGTCGAGCCCGAGGTCCGCGCGGATGCTGGGCGCCGCGATCGCGAGATTGGCGCGATCGACGAAGTTGATGACGTTGGCGAGGAAACACATGAGGATCATCGCCCATCGGATTCTTGGCATCGAAGGTCTCCGCTTCGTTGGTCGTGGCTGGCGGCCGCGCCTGCGTGGGCGCGGCGTTGTTGTTCGTGACGTCAGGACGCCTTGTCCATCGCTTCCCAGAGGCCGTTCAGATACACGGCGCCGAGCGCGCGATCGTAGAGTCCGTAGCCGGGCTTGCCGGTTTCGCCCCAGATCATGCGGCCGTGGTCGGGGCGCACGTAGCCCGTGAAGCCGGTGTCGTGATAGGCCTTCACGATGGCCGCGATGTCGAGCGAGCCGCAGCTCGACAGATGCGCGGACTCCTCGAAATCGCCCTCGGGCGTGATCTTCACGTTGCGGATGTGCGCGAAGTGAATGCGGCCCATCGCGCCGAACTCGCGCACCAGCGCTTCGACGTTGTTCTGCGGGCCCGCGCCGAGCGAACCCGAGCAGAGCGTCAGGCCGTTGGCCGGGTGATCGACGATCTTCACGATGCGCGCGAGGTCGTCGCGATTCTTCACGATGCGCGGCAGACCGAAGATCGGGCGCGGCGGATCGTCGGGATGGATCGCCATCTTGATGCCGCATTCGGCGGCCACCGGCACGATCGCCTTGAGAAAGTATTCGAGGTGCTCCCACAGCCGCGCTTCGTCGATCTCGCGATAGTCCGCGAGCAGCGCCTGCAATTGCTCCGGGCGATAACTCGCATCCCAGCCCGGTAGCGAAATGCCCTGGCTCGGATCGATGCGCTCGACTTCCGCCGTGCTGAACGCGAGACAGGTCGAACCGTCTTCGAGCGTCTTCGCCAGTTCGGTGCGGGTCCAGTCGAACACCGGCATGAAGTTGTAGCAGATCACCTGCACGCCGGCCGCGGCCAGATGGCGGATGGTCTGCTGATAATTGGCGATCAGGCGGTCGCGGCCGGGTTTGCCGAGCTTGATGTCTTCGTGCACGGGCACCGACTCGACCACCTCGAAACGCAGGCCCGCAGCTTCGATCGTCGCCTTGAGCGCGGCGATCTTGTGCGGCGGCCAGACCTCGCCGACCGGCTCGTCGTAAATGGCCGACACGATCTGCGTCACGCCCGGAATCTGGCGGATGTACTGAAGCGGGACCGGATCGGACTCGCCATACCAACGGAACGACATTTTCAAAGCGGACTCCTGCGGGATGCGGCGACGGCGAACGCGTGGTCCGCCCGCCTTGGTTCACCAGAAATATAATTGGTCAACCAATGAGGCGGGATAGTGGTTTACCACTGCGGCGCGCCAGCCGCCGCTGCGCAGCACCGCCGATTCCGGAGCGCGAGCCGATGGTCGTGTAAAGTGGTGTACCATTTCGGCCAGCGTGGCCGCGACGGGCGGCCAGCCGTTTTTCGAGAACACTGGATGACCGACGTCTCCCTCACGCCCGCGCTTCGCGTGGCAGACGCCGAAGCGGCCGACCGGTCCTATGTCGGCCTGGCGAAACAGATCTACGAACTCATTGCTGCGGGCGATTTCGGCCCCGGCGCGCGCCTGCCGTCCGAGCGCACGCTGGCGGAACGCTTCGGCGTGAGTCGCACGCAGGTGCGCGAGGCGATCATCGCGCTGGAAGTGCGCGGCGCGGTGGAAGTGCGCGTGGGTTCGGGCATCTACGTGGCGGAGCAGGTCGCGCCGCTGCCGGCGGCGTTCGAATTGCCGCGCGGACCCGGACCGATCGAGACGCTGCGCGCGCGGGCGCTGATCGAAGCGGAGATCGCGGCGCTGGCCGCCACCGAGCGCAAGGACGCCGATCTCGACCGGCTGTTCGCCGCGTTGCGCGCGATGCGCGAGAACATGGACGACAAGGCCGCGAACGAAGCGGCGGATCGCGACTTCCATCTGGCGATCGCCGAGGCGTCCGGCAATGCCGTGCTTCGGCACATGGTGGCGGCGATGTGGGACAGTTCGCGCGCCGATCCGCTATGGCGCAAGATCGAAGAGCACTTTCACACCACCGCCTTGCGCGCGGCGTCGCAGGAGGAGCATCAGCGCATCTTCACGGCGATCATGACGCGCGATGCCGCGGGCGCGCGCGCGGCGATGCAGGCGCATCTGACGCGGGTGATTGGCGAGTTTACGCAGGCGTGGCGTTAAGGCGATATCGGGCAGGAACGCTCAGGCCAGCACCGGGTCGATTTCCTGGCTCGACAAGCCATACGCCGCCATGCGCGCGCGATGATCGTCGCTGCCGAGATACGCGCGTAACTGCGCGTTCACCGCGGCGAGCAACGGCGTGTTATTCCGGTTGAACGAGAATGCGCCGAGCGGCGCGCATTTTGTGTTCGTGCCAGCGCTTGCGCTTGAGTTGGCGCCTGCATTCGCATGATCCACCGCTTCGAGGTTCGCATCGCCAATACGCGACGCAAGGATGCGATTGCCGAGCGCGGTGCTCGCATAAGCGTCGATATGTCCTTCTCGCAGCGCAGAAATTGCTTCGGACTGTTGATCGAATAAGGTGATCTGCTGATCGTGCACGCCAGCCGCAAGCGCCGAATCGTGCTGCACCTGTCCCGCGATGATGCCGAGCCGCGCATCGTCGCGTCGCGCGACGGCTGCGTAATCCACGAGCGATTTCGGATTGCCCGCGCGCAGCAAAAACCCGTCGCCGATCGCCCAGACCGGCGTGCTGAACGCCACCGTTTGCGCACGTTGCGGCGTGACGAAGAGCGGCACGTTCATGTCCCAGTCGCCCGCCTGAACGCCGGGCAACAACGCGCTGAAAGTGGTCGCCCGATACGCGATCTGCGTGACACCGATCGCCGTGAGCACGCGTTCGGCGAGTTCGATGTCGGCGCCCGTGGCGTGGCCGCTGGCGACATCGGTCCAACCGAATGGCGGTTCTTCGATATACGCGATCGTGACTTTCATGGCGCACTCGCGGGAAGGGAGAGCGGACATTCTACGCAGGCCATACTTCGGGGCGGCGGGTTTTGTCGTGAAAGCCAGGCGTGGTTTATGACACAACCAGGTACGTGGATCGGCACTCGGCCTCTATTCAATGCGCATCAATGACGTTAAAAGCGAAAATAATAAAGGGCTGAATGTATTTCCGGAAAAATTTTGTAAGATAATGCTGGGCGTTTAAATGGCGACCAGAAAAGGACAGGAATGGGGGCGCAGGATCTCATTGCAGCCATTACCGGGGGCGTGGCGCAAACCGATCGGCTAATCAAGCTCGATACCCCACTCGGCGATAATGTGCTTCTACCGCAACGCGCGGTGGGTCACGCGCGTATGGGCCGCGATTTCGGCTTTACGCTCGATGTCGTTTCCACGAACGAAAACGTCGAGTTGAAGCAGCTGATCGCGCAGCCCGTGACGTTGTGGCTGCAACAAGCCGATCAGACCTATCTGCCGCATCACGGCTACGTCCATACGGCCCGCCGGCTGGGCGCGGACGGCGGTTTGACCAGCTATCAGCTCGAATTCGCCTCCTGGCAGCACTTCCTGCGCTATCGCTCGGACGCCCGCATCTGGCAGGATAAAACCGCCGACGCCATCCTCACCGACGTATTCAATGCGCATCCTCAGGCGCGCGGCGCTTTCCGTTTCGCCATTCAGAATGCCTTGCCCACGCGTTCGTTTTGCGTGCAATACGAGAGCGACTGGAATTTCTGCCAGCGGATTATGGAATCCGAAGGCCTCTTCAGTTATTTCGAACAGGCCGCCGATGGGAAATCGCACACGGTCGTAATTACCGACAATATCGACGCATTGCCCGCTTTAAATCCGCAATCGGTTAATTTTTACCGATCTGGCGTGAATAGCGAAACCAATGCGCTAGTGCAATGGAGCGGCACGCGCACTTTGCAAAGCGTGACGCTCACGACGCGCACGTTCGACTACAAATCGCCGGGCACGGTCGCGAATCCGAAGGGCACCTCGGTGCCCACGCACGCGAATCAGGGCGATCTTCCGCAGCAGGCCGAGGTGTACGAGTACACGGGCGCGTACACGTACGGCGATCAGTCGCGCGGCGACTCGCTCAGCGAAACGCGCATGGAAGAGTGGGAATCGCGCTCGAAGCGATTCGAAGGCGCGGGCGCCGTGCGTAATCTCGACGCGGGGCGCTGGTTCGAACTCGACGGCCATCCGGCGCACGACACGGACAGCCAGCAGGACCGGCAATTTGCCGTGATCGAGGCGCGCTGGTTCATCGACAACAATCTGCCCGTTTCGGCCACGCAGACGCAATCGTTCCCGCACAGCCTGCAAGGCGAGCTGGCGGCGATCAAGGCCGCGAATGCGAGCGGCAGCGACGCGCTCGCGGTGAAAGCCACGGACGGCAGCGCAGGTTTTCTGCTCGTGCAGATCGAGGCGCAGCGCAAGGCCGTGCCGTATCGCAGCCCGCTCGAGCATCGCAAGCCGAAGATGAACATGCAGACGGCGCTGGTGGTCGGCCCGGAAAACGAAGAGGTCTATACCGATACGCAAAACCGCATCAAGGTCCATTTTCACTGGGATCGTCTGAATGCGGGCGACGAAGCGGCGTCGTGCTGGATACGCGTGGCGATGTCCGATTCGGGCGGCAGTTACGGCAGCGTGCACGTGCCGCGTATCGGCGAAGAAGTGGTCGTGAGCTGGCTCGACGGCGATTGCGATCGACCGATCGTGACGGCGCGCGTCTATAACGGCGACACGAATCCGAACTGGCATTCGAACGGCATTCTCTCGGGCTACAAGTCGAAGGAATTCGGCGGCAGCGGCTACAACCAGATGGTGATGGACGATGCAACGGGCCAGAATCGCGCGCAGCTTTACAGCACGAGCGCGAATTCGCAATTGCAGCTCGGCCATCTGATTGCGCAGAGCGCCAATTCGCGCGGCGCGTATCTGGGCAGCGGCTTCGATCTGAAATCGGATGCGTTCGGCGCGGTGAATGCGGGCCAGGGGCTCTATGTGAGCACCTACGCGAAGAGCGCAACGAGTCAGCAGCTCGACGTGAGCGAAGCGAAAACGCAGCTGGAAGGCGCGCAGGAAACCATCGATGCGCAGTCGCAGGCGAGCGAGAAGCATCAGGCCGAATCGCTGCAGGACGGCACGCAGGCGCTCAAGACGTTTGCGAGCGCGACGCAATCGACGCAACAAGGCGCGAGCGGCAGCGCGTCGGGCGGCAATACCGCGGGCGGCGGAACGGGCAGCGCGAATGCGTTCACCGAGCCGGTGATGCTGATGGCGAGTCCGTCGGGGATTGCGTTGTCGACGCAGGATTCGGCGCATGTTGCGGCCAAAGAGCAGATCACGTTCGTCAGCAAGCAAAGCACGCATGTGGCGACGGGCAAGTCGTTGCTCGCGAGTATCGGCGAAAAGCTGAGTCTCTTCGCGCAAACGGCGGGTATGAAACTGTTCGCGGGCAAAGGCAAGTTCGAGATTCAGGCGCAGTCGGACAATATCGAGGTGACGGCGCAGAAGACGCTCAAGCTGGTGTCCGCGACCGATCGCATCGAGATTGCCGCCGATCAGGGCATGCTGCTGACGAGCGGCGGCGCGTACATTCGAATCGCGAGCGGCAACGTCGAAATTCACGCGCCGGGCCTCGTCGATATCAAGGGCGCTTCGCACGTGCTCGCGGGGCCGGCGAGCATGGGGTATCCGCTGCCGAGCCCGCGACCGGACCAGCCGGGGCAACTCGAACTGCTGCACACCTATGCAAATGGCGCGGGCGTGAAGACGGGCCAGTACACCGTGCTCGATGCGAACGGCGGCGTGCTGCGCCAGGGCGCGCTCGACGCGAGCGGCCACACGATCGTGAGCGGATTGCCCGCCGGCGCCGCCGAAGTGAAGTTCGGCAAGGACCCGCGCGTGCAGTCCGATGTCGCGAGCGAGTTCACCGTGCCGACCTGGCCTTCGCCGGACGATCTGGCGAGCACAGGCGCGACGAGCACCGCGCAATCGCAATTGGGTTCGTTGCTGCCGGGCGCGTCGGCGGCTGCCAGCACGGCTGCGAGTGGTGCAGCTGGCGGACTGACCAGCACGCTTGCGAGCACGAGTGGCTTGAGTGGCTTGACTAGCTTGAGTAGCGCGAGTGGATCAAGCAGTCTCGGCAGCGTGAGCAGCGTCGCCAGTTCGGCCAGTTCGATGGCGTCGAGCGCGCTCTCGGGATCGGGCAGCGCGCTCACTGCGCAGGCGCTGGGCGCAGCCAAACAGACGCTGACCAGCGCGTTGCCCTCGGGCGCGCAAACCGCGTTGTCGCAAGCGAGCGCATTGCAGGGCACCGCGCAAAAGCTCGGCGGACTCGCGCAGAGTGCACGCAGCGCGGCCGCCGCGCTGAAAGTCGTCTGACGCTCGCTATTCAAATTTCGCAAGCGCGTTGCGCACACAAACAAGATCATGACTACACCGGCCGCTACGCAAGCCAAGCCGACCGATGCTTTCGTCGGTCCACTTGCCAAACTGCATCCCGACGACATCAACGCCAACGTCGCGCTTCTGAACAAGTGGCTGATGGATATGAGCGGCGGTGTCGTCACGCTCGAGCGCGTGGAAACCGTCGCGCAAAACATGCCGGTGATCGCGAATATTTTCGCGGCGGTGGATTTGATCGTCGATATCAAGGCGATGATCGAGCACGGCAACCGGCCGCTCGATCTGTTCGACTGGCTCAATCTCGGGCTCGACCTCATCGGCATCATTCCGATTCCGGCGGGCACCGCGCAAATCCGCATGGGCGCGCGGCCGATGCTCAAACTGTTGCGCGAGGAAGTCGCGAGGAATGGCCGCGCGGTCGGCGAAGCGGCGGCGAACATGCTGCGCGACGGCATTATCACCGCGATGATTTCCGGCGTGCAGGCGCGCTACGCGGGCGAGATCGAAACTTTCCTCACGGAATTGCGCAAGGACTTGACTGCTGCGCTCGCGCATGCGGCTTCGTATATCGGCGAATTGATGAACGGGCTCGCCGATCTCTTCGCGCACGCAGCGGGCAAGCCGCTAAGCGTGAGCAAGGATCTCGATGCAGCGAATGCGCATTTGAAGCAGGCCGGTCACAATCTGCTTTATAAGCCCGGCGAAACGTTTTCGAGTATTGGTTTGCTGCTGCACGACGCGGTCAAGATCGTCGCGAAGCAAGGCGTGAATACTACGACCGCCGTGGCGAAGATGGTCGACTCGCATGCGAGCGCGCATTTGATGGCGGTTTCGCACGATATTCGCCAGCGCGTGCCGGCCGTGCAGAAAGCCGTGCGCGAACTCGACGGCAACGATTTCGGCAAGATCGGCTGGCTGATTACGGTGGGTGAAGACGGCATCAAGCGCTGGCGCCATGTGCATCCGCAATCGCAACGCATTGGCATTCCGCAACGCGGCCGCGCCAAAGCGGTCGAGAAGCGCCCGCAAGGCGCGAACGAAACGCTCGCGCACACGGCGCAAGCACACCATCCGGGCGGCTCGAGTTGCAACAATTGCAGCGCCGCTAAAACGCCGGCCGTCGCGACGGCGAACTCCATCGGCTTCGCGCTCGGCGACGAACGTATCGATCACGACGATTTCGTTGTCGACGGTCCGCTGCCGATTGCGTGGGGTCGCACCTACCGTTCGTTTTTCGATGCAAACGATACGACGGGCGAACTCGGCGCGCGCTGGATCACGCCTTATACGACGCGTTTCGATATTCACGCGTCGAAACTCGTCTATCACGATGCGGAAGGCCGTAGCGTCGATTATCCGCTGCTCGATGCAGGCGCCGCACACGACGATCTGACCGAGAACGTCACGCTGCTGCGCGTGGACGATCGCTGGCTCACGCTCACGCGTGGCCACGATTCGCTCGAAGCATACGAAAAGCAGGGTGAGCGCTTCCGCCTCGCGTTCCTGAAGGATCGCGCGGGTAATCAGATCACGCTCGATTACGACGCGCAAGGGCGACTTTATCGGCTGATTGCACCGCATGTGCAGGTGGCGTTCAAACTCGATACACGCGGACGCATACTCGAAGCATTTGAGCACGATGCGGATGGCGTGCGCGTCGCGCGACTCGCAGCCTATGAATACGACGAGCACGGCGATCTGGTGGGCGCGGTCGATCGCTACGGTAATCGACGCGAATATCGCTATCGCTATCACCTCGTGACGCGTTATACGGATCGCACGGGACGCGGCGTGAATCTCGAATGGCAAGGTACGCACGCGAAAGCGCGCTGCTTCCGCGAGTATCGCGATGACGGCAGCGATGAAGTGACGCTCGCGTGGCATCCGGATTTTCGCAAGGTGAGCGTGACCGATGCGCTCGGCAACGTCACGCAGCACTATTACGACATCAAGGGCTATACGTTCCGCGTGATTCACCCGGACGGCAGCGAAGAATGGCTTTACCGCAATCAGCACGACAAACTCGTGCAATACATTCATCGCGACGGCGGCGCGGAATATCTCGACTACGACGAGCGCGGTAATTTCGTGCGCCACCAGCGTGTGGACGGCAGCGTCGTCACGATGGCGTACGACGCAAAGGATCAACTCGTTCGCACGACCGATGCCGAAGGGCATGTCTGGGAGCAGGCGTACGACGACGCAGGCAATGTCGTATCCGCGAAGGATCCGCTGGGCCACGAAACGAAATATCAGTATGACGAACAAGGCTTGCCCGTCGAGGTGACGGATGCCAAAGGCGGCACGAAAAAACTGACCTATGACGCGGCGGGCCATTTGCTGTCGTATCGCGATTGCTCGGGGAAAACGACGCAGTGGACCTACGATGCAGCGGGCCGACTGATTGCCGCGAAGGACGCGGCGGGTGGCACGAAAACGTATCGCTATGGCGCGAATGGCGAGTTGAGCGAGATTGTGTCGCCGGGCGGCGTCGAGCGCGTGCAATACGATGCGGAAGGGCGACTGCTGGCGGCCATCGATCCGATGGAACGCGCCACGCACTACGCGTACGACGGCGCGGGCCGCATTTCGCAGCGCGTGGATGCACTCGGACAACGGCTCAGCTATGGTTACGACCGTCTCGGCCGGCTGGTGCGCCTTACCGACGCAAACGATGCGACGTACTCGTTTCAATACGACTCCGTTGGCCGCCAACTCGAAGAGGTGGGATTCGACGGCAAGGCCACCCGTTACACGTACGACGAAGCGAGCGGACGATTGCTTTCGACCGAAAGCGCCGAACGCGTCACGCAGTACGCGTTCGATCGCGGCGGGCGTATGGCAAGCCGCGAAGCACAAGGGCAGACTGAGCGCTTCGCCTACGATGCGAATGGCCGCTTGATCGACGCGAGCAATCGTTATAGCCGCATTCAACGTTTCTTCGATCCGGTGGGCAATCTCGTGCGCGAGCATCACGCGTACGACGTGTTCGGCGTGTCGCGCAGTTACGTCTGGCATCACAGCTACGACGAACTGGGAAATCGCACGCGCACGGTGCGCCCGGATGGTCATGCGATCGACTGGCTGATGTATGGCTCGGGACACGTGCACGGACTGCTCGTGGATGGCGAAGAGCGCCTGGAAATCGAGCGCGACGACTTGCATCGCGAGATTCGCCGTACGCTGTCGAGCCGTATTGGTCAGAGCACGCTTTATGACCCGGCGGGACGTATCGAAAGGCAAACGGTGCAACGCGAGAAAGCGCCTGCGCCGTTGAGCGCACGGCGCTATCGCTATGACACGGCGGGACAACTCACGCAGATCGAGGACAGCCGCAAGGGCGTGACGGATTATCGTTACGATCCGGTGGGGCGTTTGCTGGAAGCGATCGGGCCGGGCGGCAAGGAGCGCTTTGCGTTCGATCCTGCGAGCAATATCGTCGATCCTGTGCAGCCCGATCGTGCATCCGGTTATTCGTTTGCCGCGCGTAGCGAAAGCACGCTGCCGGCTTCGGTGCCGAGGGTGCTGGGCAATCTGCTCAGGGAATATGCGGGCACGCACTTCGATTACGACGCGCAGGGCAATCTTGTGCAGAAGCGTTCGTCGGCTGGCACGCAGCGGTTCGAGTGGGATGCGTATGACCGCTTGAGTGGTGCGAGTGTCGATGCGCCGTCGCGGCATAGCGTGTCGAGTTACTTCTACGATCCGTTTGGGCGACGTATTGCGAAAGTCGTGGACGGTGTGGAGACGGTGTTCGGTTGGGACGGCGAAGCGCTGGCATACGAATCAACCGACGAGCGAAGCACGCATTATGTGTACGAGGCGCGGAGTTTCGTGCCGATGGCGCAGTATGTGGCCGCGCCGGTTGCCGGGATCGAGACGCCGGTGCGTCGTGAGGACGACCGGTATACGCCGGAGGATGATCCGTTACAGCGTGTGCCGGTAGCGAATGGCGAAGCGCGCGTGATGTTCTATCACTGCGATCAGATTGGCACGCCGTTGATGATGACGGATGAAGCCGGCGAGGTGGTGTGGGAAGCGACGTATAAGGCCTGGGGCGAAGCGCGGGAAGTGATCGAGCGTGCGTCTGCTGTGAGTGGCGGCGAGGCAGTGAAGAATCCGCTGAGGTTCCAGGGGCAGTTCGTCGATGAAGAGACAGGGCTGCATTACAATCGGTATCGGTATTACGATCCGGGCACTGGGCGGTTTGTTAGCAAGGATCCGATTGGGTTGGCGGGTGGGGTTAATGTTTATGGATATGTGCGTAATCCTTCGCAGTGGATTGATCCGTTAGGATTGTCCGGTACTTCCCCCGTTCAAAGCGCTACAGATGTTGCGGATCAGGCACTTGCTAATGGCCAATCGAAGGGAGCCGCGTCTGTACTTACGACTGCGAATGGCAATATATACACCGGAGTAAGCGGAGAGACTGTTACTCCGGCTAATAAGGACATGCTCGGAGTATTGATGGGAACTCCTGTGGACCAGCAGGCTAAATGGCATGGCGGATGTGCAGAGATCGCAGCTATGAGTAAAGCGTTGAATGCAGGTGAGCATCTTGACGGTTCGTCGATGGAAACTGTAAATATTGGAAGGTCAGGAACCGGCCATGGCACACCTAAGTCCGCATGTTGCACCTGTGCTTTCACGATGAAACACTACAACGTTAAACACAATTGAGCGAATAGTATGAATGTAATAGCGAATATTCACTGGCCTGAGAATGATGTGCAGGCGCTAAAGCACTATATTGGATTCATGATCAAGCTTTTGGAGAATATCCCAATTGATTACTCTAATTTATTTTCGAGTCCTTTGCCTGTAATGCGAGGCTATCTCGCAGGTGATAATTCAGAAGAAGATACGCGACGAGCGGCCAATGAGTGGCGAAGCTATATGGAAAAAAATGGCTATATGCAGGACTTTAAGTCGCCAAATGCTTTGAAGGCGAGATTTGCTTTGCTGGCGCTAGGCATGTCAGTTTCAGCGATGCAGGAAAAAGTCGATGTTGGGGAGCATGTCGAGTGGGCTATGTTGTGCTGTGACAAGTTGGTCGGTGATGATAAAAAATCTTTGGATATTTTTGATTCATATTTCAAATTTAAATAATAATATCATTCCTGAGTAATTCGAGGAAATGCTTGCTGTTTGCGATACTCTTTGCTCATGCGAGAGTGGTGCTTTGATTGCGTGAACTGGTTGGGCTGTAGTTGGTGTTAGTAATTTGGTTCCTGCCCCCGAATGATTTCTGTCGGGAGATCAAATTGAATTGATTGGATAGGTTAGTGTTTATTGGTATGCGCCGAATACCATTGCTTGGAGCTAATTGAGAAATATCGCGAGCGATGACGCGTTGAAGTTGGATCGTTTTGCGAAAGATTCCATACTGGCGTATGACCCGTACATCATTTCACTGTGGAGGAGCGGCAGTAGATAACACGATCGATTATCGTGATTGTGGTTCTACCGACCGGGGTGCCAGGGCTGTAACCTTCTTTCCTGTCAGCAAAATCCAAACTCGCTGAACGAGGACGGAAAGCCCCAACGTGTTTATCCTCACTGTAAGCGGTGTAGTCTCAAACTGGCTGGTCAAGTCACGCAAGCAAAAAGGAGGATCGCTCAATGAGCAAATACGCTATTTCAGACTGGATTAATAGCTCAGGCGGCCCGTTGGTAATGATGGAGGAGGCGGCGGCATTGTTATGGAGCGGATCGAATGGGAGCCCGTCGGATTACGACCTCGCCTGTCAATCAGATGACTATGCCAGCAAGCTGGTGCCGCGTGGCGCAGACGTGCTTGTGCTGGGCGATGAGGCGTTGCAAACCTCGGTTGCTACATCGGACAAATTGCAGTTGATCGTTCGATGGAAGTGGGCGGATAGCGACGCCGACGTACGAGTTGCCATTGAGAAAATTGACCTCCAGGCAGTGAAGATCATCAAAAGATTGAATCTCAACTTGGTTGACGAGCATTTGGTTATATTTGATGCCGTCGACACTTTTGATTCAAACGAATGTCTAAGACTGTCAATGAATTCTGGCGCTAAAGAAGTGTCTACGTTCATTTTTCAGCCCACGCCGAGAACATCGCTACTGGTGCATTCGATTGTTGCGTTGTAGCTATAGGCGCTTTCAAAATCGTCACCTCAGTGCAAGGAACGCAATGCGATATGAAGACACGGAGCAGACCTTGTCGGAACGCGACCTCGATGCTTTCGAACACGCCACCAAGGTTCATTTGCCGGAAGCTTTCAAGCGTCATTATCTTGACTACAACGGAGGGTATCCGGTAGATGTTGAGAGGATTGTAGGTCGGGATCATATATTCCCATTTCACGGTTTCTTTCCACTGAAATATGGCGAATTGACGATCGAGATGGTGAAAAAGGATTTGGTCGAAGATTTCGGATTGTCGGATGCTATCCCGTTTGCATATGATCAAGGGGGCAATATTTTTTATATTACAACGACCGGAAATGCTAACGGAGCAGTGCTTCAAATTACTGCGGATACCAGAGAGAAATTTTTCGTCTGTAATTCATTTGAGCAATTTTTGAGTGGTTTGCAAGTATGCTGCTGATGAAGAGATTGTCGCGAGCAGAATCAGTGGAGGAAGTCGGTCAAGTCAAGCCGTGTGTCGTCGGCCACCGCAAAAAAGTGAATTTATCGGAAAGAATGCCGTATTTAAAGGCGTGTCCTGTGGTTTGATCTGAGCGTCGGTGGTAGCGGCAATGTGAAAAAGGATCTGTAGTGGGTCGAGCGTGAATGTTGCGGAGCACCGTATGGGCGTTGATAAAGACAATCGTGTGATCCGGGTCTATGCGGGGCACAATGAGCTCGGACCCGTCTACGAGGAACTGCAAGCGGTACAGCTAGATGACGGTTCCTGCGAGTTACTTGCGTCGCCAGGTCTCGCGCTGAATCTTGCGAAGGGTGATCTTGTTTGTATTGACGATGTGAGTCGTCCCGCTGTTGTGCTGAAGAGAGGCGGAAATTTCTGCATTCAAATTTATGCTGATGCGATCCCGGACACAGAGGTCGCGAGGCTAGAGCGAGACGTTGCTAATGAGTCAGGTGGTAGCCTGGACGGCATCAACAACGGTAATCTCGCATTGACTGTCCCGTCGATCAATGGACTCGCGTCAATTAACAAATTCTTCGATGAGTTCAAGCGGCGAACAGGAATCGAATGGTATTACTCGAACGTTTACAAGAACTTTGAAGATCCAACGGACGAGACGCTTTTGAATTGGTGGCGGGAAAATTGAACTGATTTTTCCGGTAGTGAATCTTTACTTGTCGTCGGAACGGTACATGCGCGCGGCCAAGAGGAACTTGTCGCGCAATTTGCACATGATGAAGCATGTATCGGAGCGGTAGATCAATGATCGAGGCTCCATCGTAAAGGGCGTATTGTGCCGTCGAGGACATTATTACGTTTGTGAAGTAAGTTCAGGGCCGCATACGCGGCTCTTCTCTTTTCGGGGATGCCGCAAGGCTACGCGTCGCAGACAAACGCGTCGGCCATACCTCCGCGAAGCCCTCGCAAAAGGAGGCAAGTATTAGCTCGCACCCATCCCCAGAAATACTTACACAATCTGACCCGCTCGCCCCCCACTACAGCACGATCGTGCATCCGGTTATTCGTTTGCCGCGCGTAGCGAAAGCACGCTGCCGGCTTCGGTGCCGAGGGTGCTGGGCAATCTGCTCAGGGAATATGCGGGCACGCACTTCGATTACGACGCGCAGGGCAATCTTGTGCAGAAGCGTTCGTCGGCTGGCACGCAGCGGTTCGAGTGGGATGCGTATGACCGCTTGAGTGGCGCGAGTGTCGATGCGCCGTCGCGGCATAGCGTGTCGAGTTATTTCTACGATCCGTTTGGGCGACGTATTGCGAAAGTCGTGGACGGTGTGGAGACGGTGTTCGGTTGGGACGGCGAAGCGCTGGCATACGAATCAACGGACGAGCGAAGCACGCATTATGTGTACGAGGCGCGGAGTTTCGTGCCGATGGCGCAGTATGTGGCCGCGCCGGTTGCCGGGATCGAGACGCCGGTGCGTCGTGAGGACGACCGGTATACACCGGAGGATGATCCGTTACAGCGTGTGCCGGTAGCGAATGGCGAAGCGCGCGTGATGTTCTATCACTGCGATCAGATTGGCACGCCGTTGATGATGACGGATGAAGCCGGCGAGGTGGTGTGGGAAGCGACGTATAAGGCCTGGGGCGAAGCGCGGGAAGTGATCGAGCGTGCGTCTGCTGTGAGCGGCGGCGAGGCAGTGAAGAATCCGCTGAGGTTCCAGGGGCAGTTCGTCGATGAAGAGACGGGGCTGCATTACAATCGGTATCGGTATTATGATCCGGCCACTGGGCGGTTTGTTAGCAAGGATCCGATTGGGTTGGCGGGTGGCTCAACCCCATATGTATATGCCGAAAACCCCACGGGCTGGATCGATCCTCTGGGGTTATCGAAGCGTTGTCCATGCGACTGCCCAGAGGGAAGGATAGACACTTCCAGAGTGCATTTTATGCAAAGCAGTGCAAAGAACGTTACAGGTGACTACACAGTTCTCGGAAACGCAGAAGCTTTGCATAATGGATCACTTGATGCCGGCCTCTGAAGGCCCAGATTTGGAAAAATAGCGCTGGGAAGCTGTGGACGCTTGATCATAGGCGACTTGCGGCATTCAAATTGGCACGCAAATGTGTGCCTTATCAGATGGCGTCGAAAGACGAGGTTGATCAGCAAATGTCGAAGATGAGCACCGAGAACGGTAGAAAAGCTCTTCGCTTGAAGATGGGGGACGGTCAGTCGATGACCGTTGAGTGATATGAAAATTGACGAAAGAAGAGTTGCAGAGATAAAGACAAGGGAAGATTTTGTTGAATTCATGGCTGCCTTCGTGAAATCAATAAAGAGTGGAAGGCCGGTCGAAAACAACACGGTTGAATCCTATCTTGATGCAGTGGCCTCTTGGGTTGAAGCCATGGATGGCTACTACGAGAATATGGGCATAGCCAATGAGGTGAGGCTTGATACGATGAACTGGCGAGTCCTTGCGGATATATTGATTGCCGCAACGATGTATGAATAGACCGAAGTAAGAACGAAGGGCCGCTAACGCGGCCCTTCGTTAGTTTAGTCGGCGGTAACGGTCAGGCGCCCGTGTTCAACGCTGATCCTTACGCGCTGCCCTGCTTCAAACGCCGCGTGCTCGATTCACCGTCCCGCGAGGATCAACGTCTATCAGCACGCGCCAAATCCGATTATATGGGTCGACCCGCTCGGACTAACTGGGACAGATGCGTCCGGCCGACCTTCGTCTAGTGCTGCGTACAACGTTTTGGCACGAATAAAATTGCCGTGTGATCAGTTATCGAAAGGGCGTCGAGATCATTTCCGCTACGCTAATGAACAACTCAGCGGTCTGATCCAGGAAAATCCGGGGCTTGGGGAGTCATTGGGTTCAGCCGTCACGGATCACGTGTTGCCCGGGGCGCGAGGTGGATACAATGGGACAAGTCCTCCCGGTCTGACGTGGCATCGCAGTGCACAAGATCCAGAGTAGTTGAATTGATGCCACGAGCCCAACATCAGGCCCTTGGTGCTGTTCAAGGGACGTTGAGCCCAGACGGTGGCGGCGGATTCAAAGCTCCTAATCCTAACTGTCCATGTCCGTGCAAATAAAGAGAGGTCTTGTGAATAGACTGGTTACGATCGAGCAGATATTGCTGAATCCAGAACATCATTCGGGATGGCTATATTTGCCGGAAACAACGTGGGGTCTGGATACGCAAGGGGTCTTCGCCGAAGACGATAAGGATGCAGATCCAGACGCCGATCCTCGTTCAGGAATTGCAAAAAGCGAGGGTTGGAAAGAAATTCTCGACGGAGCGTCGATAGAGGATGTTGTTGCTAATGCAAAGGCTCAGATTGTGAACCCGAATATAGAACAATTGTTTGAGGCGTTTCTGTACTACTTTGAGAACGATGCTTTTATAACGTTTTAGATTGTCGTTTGTCAGTGATGAAGGACCCGATCAGGATTTGGATGAGTATCCGTCGGCTTCCCTTTCTGAGGGAGGGGCCGGAGCGATTATCCGGGCAATTGATCCATCAGATAATCGTGGCGCCGGTGCATTCCTCGGTAACAAGTGCAGAAAGCTCGCGCCTGGAAGCAAGGTAAAAATCAACGTCAAAAAATAGAGGCAAGTTATGACTGATACGACGACTCTGGTGTCCTGCAACCAGATTTGCGTGTTTGATTCGACGTTAGATGAACCATTCAATGATTGGACCGATGACCATGTACATCAGGGCTTCGCTTGGCGACCGGGAAGTGTTTCATTTGGTGCCACGGAAAATGATGAGACTACTGTTGTGATCGATGTCGTTCGCGCTGTTGAGTTAGATCCTGCTGCATTCAGAGTGATCGCTGTTCCATTCGCAGTTCCAGGGCATGGGACATTGGTAGTGGGAAGTATTGGCGATGAACGTGAGATTGAAATCGATGCAGGCATCTACCGGTTGATTTTTGAGCTTGGTGTCAAAGGTGAAAAACCTTGGTGCAGACTCAGCTTCGTTATTGATGCACACCTGCAACCGGAGATCATCAAGGCGGATGCGGAAATCACCAAACGTGATGCACTTGTGATGAGTGCCAATCCTGCTGCGTGAATGAGGCGCCGCTTGCGCGGCCTTTCATGCTTTTACTCGGCGGCAATCATCAGCCATCCGTGTTCAACGTTGATTCTTACGCGCTGCCTTGGTATGAAGCCAGCGTGTCGAAGGATCCGATTGGGCTTGCGGGTGGGATCAATGTCTATCAGTACGCGCCGAATCCGATACGCTGGACAGACCCGCTTGGTTTAACTTGTCAATGCGACTGCGAGATCGACCTTCCGTTTGATCGCTATCTGCAAGCTGACCAGCATATTCTTGACGCACAGGTGAAGTGGCGTCCAAGTACTCTGACTTGGGACCCAACTAAGGCGGCACAGCGGCGGCGGCAGCGAACGGCGATGCGCGCGTGATGTTCTATTACTGCGATCAGGTCGGCACGGTGTTGATGATGACGGATGAAGCCGGCGAGGTGGTGTAGGAAGGAACGTATAAGGAATCGGGCGAAGCCGGAGCACTACATTGCGACGCAAGTGCAGCGGCAAGCCGGAGGCGGCACATATGCTGCTGAACGCCGCATCGGTTATAAGGCGATGAGGCGAGCAGGTTTGTCGCAGGAGGAGGCGCGCTGTCACATGATGAGGGCTGACAACTACTTCTCTGGTCTCGGAGTTGGTGCGAATACGGCTTTACGTGTACCGGGAAACAGGTGATTTATGGATCGGCAGATGATAGAAAATATGGTCAAGCAGATTGTATCGATGCTGGTCCACGGTGAGCTTGAAAAGCTCGAACACATGAAGATGCTGGGACCAAGTACACGTGAAGAATACGCTTGCGCGTTGCAGCAGTATCTCCGTGGTCGCGAGGTTCTATGCGAGCCACCGCCTGACGCATTTAGCGAGTTAGAAATTGATAAAACTCGTGGTGCTAAAAAATGGCGTATTGACTTTGATTTGTGGACGGATCGTGGCCGAAGTGATCTGACCGCTCAGATCTATGTCGAGGAGCTTAGTCCAGGAGTGGGCCACGGTACACTGTACGACTTACGATTGCTTTAGAAAAAAGGGCCGCTAACGCGGCCCTTCGTTGTTTAGCCGGCGGCAATGGTCACCCTCACCCGCTCTCCGCCTTCCCTAAAGCTTTCACCCAACCTGCCGATATGCAGATACGGTATCCAGCGTCCGGCTGAATCCGTATGCCATTTGAAGGCAACGCTGTCTGGCGCGCCGATCGAGGGGCGGGCCGTGTCGTCCACACGCTTGCCGCGCCACGGCGGTTCAATTCGAACTCGAAAGCGAGCATGACGTGCGACGAATCAAGTTTGCCTGCCTGCTGTCCGGTTTGATCTGCACGATGTTTCTGGGCGCCTGCCATCCGCGCGATGCAGCGTCGGTCGCCACGTCGGCCCCAACGCGCACCAGCATCACCGCGCTCGTCTGGGCGCCGGACTGGCCCGAAGAGATGCTGCGCATCGCCGCCGATTTCAGCAAACAGAATCCCGACGTGCATGTCGACGTTCAGTTCATGGTCGGCAATTCGGTGGAGGAGAACATCAAGCCGCGCATCGCGGCCGGCACCTTGCCCGATCTCGTGAGCGTCAATCCCAACGCGTACTCGGCCGAGCTGGCCGATCAGGGCATTCTCGCCGACGTCAGCCAGACAGCGGCATGGCAGCGCATGCTCGAACCGCTCAAGCGCGACTGGACGAGTCATCGCGGTAAAGGCTTCGGCATTTCCGGCGGCGTCGCGACAACGATGATCTACTACAACCGCGATATGTTCGCCAAAGCGGGCATCACTTTACCGCCCGCGAATTTCGACGAATTTCTGCAGGACTGTGCGAAACTCAAGCGCGCGGGACTGACGCCTGTCGTCTGGAATGGCGGCTTTCCCAACATGCTCGGAAATGGGCCGTTCAGTTCGGGCTTCGCGAATAACGTCGTCGCGCGCGAGCCCGATTGGCGCAACAAGATGGCCGACGGTTCGCTCGATCTGAATACGCCTGAAGTCGCCGATATCTTCGCGAAAATGGCGCTGATTCCCGCGCGCGGTTATGTGCAGCCGGATTACATGTCGACGGGTTACGACGAAGGCATGCGGCTTTTCAAGGAAGGCAAGGTCGCCATGGCATTTCAGGGGAATTGGGCCGCCGGTCCCATGCTGCACGGGAACGCATTTCCCGTGGGCCTGTTTATTCCGCCATGGAATGCGCGCGGCAAGGAAGTCGTGCCGGTGCTCGGCAGCGAAACGGGCTTCGCCGTTTGCGAAACGCGCAATAAGGCGGCCACCATGCGTTTCCTCGAATTCATCGCCACGAAGGGTTTTCCAATTCTGCAGGCGAAGCGTCATAACATTTCGCCGTTTCAGCACGGCGCGGGCACAGTGGTGAGCGATCCGGACGTTGTCGATTACACCCAGGCCGTGAGCCGCTACGCTGTGACGGCGAGCCCGTATTACTCGACGTTGCCGTCGAATACGATCGAATTGCTGCATGAGCTGATGCAGGACGTGCTGCTGAAGAAAATGACGCCGGGGCAGGCCGCGCAGCGCCTCGACGCGTCGGTAAAAAACGAAGCGAAGATGCACTACAAAGGAACGCCATCCCCGTTTCGCTACGACGCGCTTTCGACTATCTCTCTCAGGATTTGCTGCGACGGGTCGAGATTCGCTATCGCTTGATTGCGGCATTCATTCTGTTGTCGCTGCTGCCCATTTTCGTGTCGGGCTGCATTTCCTATGTGAAATCGATTGCGGCCATCAAGGAGAATGCCGAGATCTTTTCGAAGGAAGTGGTCAAACAGGTCTCGCGCAATATCCAGCTTCGCATGCAGCAGATCGAAACGGAAAGCAATCTGCTCGTGCTGTCCGATCGCGTGCAGAGTGCGCTGGCGCGCGCCTCGAGCGGCCGCCTCAAGGAGCAGAGCGAGGCGCGCCAGGATATGACGCGGCTGTTGCTGGACCATTACGGTTCGGTCGACTACATCAATCAAAAGTATCTGCTCGACCGCAACAACCAGGTGCTGGATACGCAGGCGTTCGCGCAGCTCACGCAAGGCGTGACGAATCTCGTCGTGCAGGCGCAGGGCGTGAATGAGCGCACATACTGGGGTAGTTACGACAACGGTGTCGGGCAGCAGAATCTGGGCATGGTACGCGTCATTTTCGACAAGACCAATAACCAGAAGATCGGCAATCTGGTGTTGATCGTGCGTCCCGAGTATTTCTCGACGATCTTCAACGACGTGGCCACCGGCAGCGGCACCGAAATCGATATCTTCGACGCCAGCGACAACAAGATCATTTTGCGCGCCGATAACGCGTCCGCGAATGCCGACGCCGCGCCTGATGCCGCGCTGGCCGAAACCATCGCGCACAGCGCGCAATCGGGCGAGACCAACAGCGTCGTGATGCTGGCGACGAAGCATGGCGGCCGCTATCTGGCGGCGTTTTCCAAAGTCCCCGGCACGACGTGGTACGTGGTCAGCACGATCGCGGAGAAGAAGCTGACCGTCGAGGCGCAGACGGTGCGTAACCAGATCGTGCTCGTCGGTATTTCGGGTTTCCTGCTGTCGATTTTTCTGGCGTATTTCATTTCGCACAGTATTTCCGCACCGTTGCGTCAACTGGTGCGCAAGATGCACGACACTGGCGACGACGCGGGCGCGAATGTCGACGATACGCTGCACGCGGGCGATGAAGCCAGCGGTCAGGACGAACTCGGCCGCCTCGCGCTGCGCTTCGAACGCATGCGCGACGCGATTCAGCAGAAGATTCAGAAGATCAACGAAATCAACGCGTCGCTTGAGCAGACCGTGGCGGATCGCACGGCGGAGCTCGTCACGCGCGAACGCGAGTCGCGCACGCTGATCGAGAATTCGCCCGATACGATTACGCGCTACGACCGTGAGGCGCGACGCATTTACGCTAATCCGGCATTTTGCGCGTCGGCCGGATGCACGCTGACCGACTCGCTCGGCAAGCGGCCTTCGGAGTTGCCAGGCGGCCCCAACGCGCTGGTCTACGAAAAGAAAATCGGCGAAGTGTTTGCGAGCGGTAAAAGCACGCAATTCGAACTGCGCTGGGTCGGCAAGGACGGCGAGGAGCAATGCACGCATATTCGCATCACGCCGGAAATCGATCGTGCGGGTGTGGTGAATTCCGTGCTGGCCGTGGGCCGCGATCTGTCCGACCGTATGGCCTTCGAGGCCACCATCTGGAAACAGGCGAATTTCGACGCGTTGACGGGCCTGCCCAATCGTCAGATGTTTCTCGATCGACTCGACCGCGAAGCGATGCATTCGCGCCATTCGGGGCAGCGCATCGCGCTCATGCTGATCGACCTCGACCGCTTCAAGGAAGTGAACGATTCGCTCGGCCACGACAGGGGCGACGTATTGCTGATCGAAGCGGGCAAGCGCATTGGCGATTGCGTGCGCGACATCGACACGGTAGCGCGTCTGGGCGGCGACGAATTCACCGTCATTCTGCCGAATTTCGACGATCCCGACAGCATCGAGCGCATGGCGAAAGCCATCATTGCGCAGCTTGCCGAGCCGTTCAAACTGGGCGCCGACGAAGTCTTTATTTCCGCGAGTATCGGCGTCACGTTTTATCCGGACGACGCGCGCGAACT
Organism: Paraburkholderia sp. Ac-20347; assembly: GCF_017104805.1. Taxonomy (NCBI): domain Bacteria; kingdom Pseudomonadati; phylum Pseudomonadota; class Betaproteobacteria; order Burkholderiales; family Burkholderiaceae; genus Paraburkholderia; species Paraburkholderia sp. Ac-20347. The sequence continues at coordinate 34,064 of NZ_JAAGPN010000043.1, forward strand.
CGACGTGCTGTTCAAGAACGCCGATCAGGCGATGTACGCCGCAAAGAGCGCAGGCCGCAATCGCTTCAGCTATTTCACGCCCGACATGCAGGTGGAAGCCGAAAAGCGTCTGCGGCTCACCAATGATTTGCGCGTCGCGCTGCCGGGCAATCAGTTTCAGGTGTTTTATCAGCCGATTGTCGATCTTGCGACCGGGAAGATTTGCAAGGCGGAAGCGCTGTTGCGCTGGCTGCATCCCGAGCGCGGCATGATCAGTCCGCTCGATTTCATTCCGCTGGCCGAAGATACCGGCCTGATCGTGCCGATCGGCGACTGGGTATTCCGGCAGGCGGTGCAGCAGGTTCGCCAATGGCGCGATCAATATCAGTCGTGTTTCCAGATTGGCGTGAACATGTCGCCGGTTCAGGTGCGCCAGGACAGTCTCGTGTGCTCGCGCTGGTCCGAATATCTCGCGATTGAAGGCGTGCCGGGACAGAGCGTCGTGGTGGAGATCACCGAAGGATTGCTGTTGCAGGCCGAATCGAAAATCGACGAGAAGCTCGTGAGTTTCCGGCGCGCGGGCATCGGCATTTCGATCGACGACTTCGGCACCGGTTATTCGTCGCTCGCGTATTTGCAGCGTTTCGATATCGATTACCTGAAAATCGACCGTTCGTTCGTTCAGGATCTCAGCGTCAACGAGGACAATCAGGCGCTCTGCGAAGCCATGGTCGTGCTCGCGCACAAACTCGGGTTGCAGGTCATTGCAGAAGGCGTGGAAACCGCCGAGCAGCGCGATTTTCTCAAGGCCGTGGGCTGCGATTTCGCGCAGGGTTTTTATTATTCGGCACCGGTGCCGCGCGAGCAATTCGAGGCGCTGGTCTGGCCGCTCATCGAAGAAAGCGTGGAGCCGGTGCGAAACTGATCGCGAATGCGCCGTATTCATGTTAAAGGTGCGCGGTGCGGCGGTCGTTATCCAGGTGTCGAATCAAGACCTGCGCCGCGCTTCCTTTCGCAAGCCGTTTGTAAAAAGAATGAATAAGTTGATTACTTCTCGGCGTCCGACGCGCCTGCATCGCTGGATTGCCGTGGGCATCGCGCTGTGCATCGGACTGCTGGTCGCGGCGATTCTGCCGCACGCCGCCACGCCTTTGCCGGCGTGTCTGCCTTTCGTGCCGGTTTTTTGCACGGCGGTCGTGGTGACCGAATCGATTACTGCGCTGCTGATGTGGGTGCGTTATCGCATGGGCAAGTCGCCGCTCGACGCGGCCTTGTCGGCGGCCTACGCGTTCAGCAGCCTGACCTGCGCGGTGCAGTTGCTGATTTTCCCCGGCGTGTTCTCGCCCACCGGCCTGCTCGGTGCGGGCAAGCAGACGGCGGTCTGGATCTGGGTGCTCTGGCACGGCGGCTTTCCTTCGATCGTGCTGATCGGCTTCACGCTGCGCCGTCTCGCGGGCAGGAAGGCGGCGCTGCGGCTTCCGCACGCACGTTCGCTCGTGTGGCTCGCGCTCGGCGCCAGCGCGCTCGGTTGTCTCATCGCGGTGCGCGCGAGCGACTGGCTGCCCGCGCTGATTCGCGATGGCTCGTATGCCGCGCTTCAGCACAGTCCCGTCACGGGGCTGGTCGTGTTCGTGAGCGTGACGGCCCTCATCGCGCAACTCGTGTCGGGCCGTTTGCGCACGGTGCTCGATATCTGGCTGACGATTGCGCTGCTCGCCTTTTTCGCCGATGTCGTGCTCACACTCGCCGGTTCGGCGCGCTACACGCTCGGCTGGTATGGCGCGCGCGGGGCGTCGATGATCGCGTCGTCGGCGTTGCTGGCCGCGTTGCTGGTCGAGATCGCGATGCTGTATTCGCGCCTCGCGAAGATGAACGAAGATCTCGAAGAGAAGGCGAATCGCGACGCCTTGACGGGTCTCTACAACCGCGGCTGGTTCGACGCCGCGTATGCGCGCGAGCATCTTTCCGCGCGTCATCGCGCGAGTCCGCTTTCGGTGCTGATGGTCGACGTCGATCACTTCAAGCAATACAACGACGCCTACGGACACGGCGCGGGCGACGTCTGTCTGCGTTTGATCGCCGATGCGCTGCAAGCCTGTTTGCGACGCACGGACGACGCCGTGTGCCGTTACGGCGGCGAAGAATTCGTGGTGCTGTTGCCCGGTTGCGCGCGCGACGCGGCCATTGCAATTGGCGAGGCGATGCGCGTGGCCGTGCGCAGTCTCGACATTCGCGCGCGCACGCAGGCGAAGCGCGTGACGGTGTCGATCGGCGCGTTCACCAGCGATTTCGGCGATGAATTCGCCGTCGATCCGCTTAGGGCTGCCGACGAAAATCTCTATCGCGCGAAAGCCGCGGGCCGCGACAAGGTGATGGCGAGCGCGCTGCCTTCGATCGTGCCGCTCGCTTCGTCGGCGGCGACCGTCGAAGGCTGATTCGCTATCGGCGATATCACCGACGCATCCGCTTTATCCGCGTCGATTCAACGCAGCGCGGCGCGCAGATCGCGCACGCCGCGCCCAAGACGCTGACGCAATAACGTGCGCAGCGTCGCCCCATCTTCGTATCCCACTTCGGCGGCAATGGCGTCGATGTCCAGACCGCTGCCGTGCAACAGCGATTGCGCGCGTTCGACGCGCAGATCCTGAAAGTACGCCAGCGGCGATTTCCCCAGCACTTCCTGACAACGCCGTTGCAGCGAGCGCGGGCTCGTGGCCAGCGCGCCGGCGGCTTCCTGCAGCGAGAAGCCGTGCTTGAGGTGCGTGCGCGACCATTGCTCGAAGCGCTGAATCAGCGGGTCGGCCTGCGCCAGATGATTGGGGATGATGTACGGCGCCTGCGAACTGCGGATATCGGCGAGCAGATAGCGCGACACCACCGTCGCCAGTTCGGGACTCTGCTTGCGGACCAGCCACAGCGCGAGGTCGAGATGGCCCATCGCCGCGCCCGCCGTCGCGCCCGCGTCGGTGGCCACGAGCATGCGCGTTTCGTCGAGCCGCACGCGCGGATAGCGCTGCCGGAACAGCGGCGCGAGCGACCAGGTGGTGGTGGCGTCGCGATCGTCGAGCAGACCCGCTTCGGCCAGCACGAAGGTGCCGATGCACGACGCCGCCACGAACACGCCTTGATCGCGCCACGCACGCAGTTGCGACTGAGCGTCGCGCACGTCCGCGCGCGCGAGCGCGGGCAGCAGGGTCTCGGGCGTGACAGCCGCGAGCGCGGGCACGACCACCCAGTCGGGCTTCAGGTCGGCCGTGATCGGCTGCACCGGAATCGTGAAGCCGTGGCCCGAACGCACGCGCTTGCGCACGCCCACCACGCTCACGTCGAAACGCGGCGCGCCGCCTGTCACGCGCGCGCCGAGATTGTTGGCGGCCCGCAGCGTGTCGAGCACCACGGCGAGTCCGGTATCGAAAAGCCCGTCGAGGGCGAGCACGGCGATGCGCATGGCGTAAATGACCCTAAAGTTGTCATTTGCGACGATACTGCTTTTCCGGGCGGAAGGCTACAGTGATCTCCGTTGCACGTCGCAACGACGCTCGAATACAGGAGATTTCCCATGAAGGTTTTCGCAGTCGGAACGATCATCAAGCCGCTCACCGATGAAGAGCAGCAACGCATCATGCCGAAGGAAGTGCCGCATACGCTGCAGCTTTATCTCGACGGCAAGATCGACCAGTTCTGGTTTCGTCACGACACGCCCGGCGTGATCTTCCTGATGAACGCCGCGACCGTGGAAGAGGCCAAGGCCTCGCTCGACACGCTGCCGCTGGTCGAAAACGGGTTGATGAAGTTCGATCTCACGCCGGTGGGTCCGCTCGCGCCGCTCGGTCGCCTGATTCCGCAATAAGGGTGTCGGCCAGCATCGAAAAATAATCAGCAATCCGGATTATCAAAGCGTTATTCGCGCGCGTTCGATCATGTCGAGCGCGCGTAGTTTTTCTACTTAAATCATGTAGTTTTTCTCCATATTGCGCGCGTCCGTTCCCTCATTTCGGACAACCTATCCGGTATTACCCTAGGGCTATTTCTCGCTCGCCAGAACTCTGCTATAAATGCGCTCCCAAGCTGATTACGTTTTAGCACGGTGAAAAATCGCAGGCGCGGATGACGCGCCGAAAGCCGTCGAAAGGAGTGCCATGGCGCGCGTCGTAGTGGTGGGCAGTATCAACATGGACATGGTCGTCGCGACCGAGACGTTTCCCCGCCTGGGCGAGACGCTGTTCGGCACGCGTTTCTCGACGCATCCGGGTGGCAAGGGCGCGAACCAGGCGGTGGCTGCGGCGCGTCTGGGCGCCGACGTGACGATGATCGGTTGCGTGGGCGACGACGCATTCGGCAACGAGATGAAGGCGACGCTCGCGCGCGAAGGCGTGGACATCCGGCACGTGAGCACGGGCCGCGAGGCCACAGGCATCGCCTCGATCACGGTGTCGGGCGGCGACAACGCGATCATCGTCGTGCCGGGCGCGAATCACGAACTGACGCCCGCGCATATCGACGCGGCGAGCGACGCCTTCGCACAGGCGGACGTCGTGCTCGCGCAACTCGAAGTGCCGATGGCGACCGTGATCCACGCCGCGCGCCGCGCGCGCGAGCACGGCAAGCCGTTCTTCCTGAACCCCGCGCCCGCTGTGGCGCTCAGCGACGAACTCGTCGAACTGGCCACGCTGCTCACGCCCAACGAACACGAACTCGCGACCGCGCTGCAGCAGCCCGAAGCCGACTGGGCGCGCACGCTGGCGAGCCGTCCGGGCCGCATTGCGATGACGCACGGCAAGGAAGGCGCGTACTTCACGCAGGCCGACGGCACGCTCGCGCATCAGCCGGGTTTCACCGTCGAAGCGGTCGACAGCACCGGCGCGGGCGACACCTTCAACGGCGCGCTGGCGGCCTTCTGGCATCTGGGCATGCGCGAAGCCGTGCGCCGCGCGAACGCGGCGGGCGCGCTCTCCGTCACGCGCGCGGGCGCGCAGGGCGGCATGCCCACGCTCGCCGAACTCGAAGCACTTCTGAAACAGCAGGCGTAATACGCGATGAAAAAACACGGACATTTGAATCGCGACATCGCGCGCGTGCTGGCCGGCATGGGCCATACCGACAGCCTCGTGATCGCCGATTGCGGTCTGCCGATTCCCGAGGGCGTCGAATGCATCGACCTGTCGATGTCGCTCGGCGTGCCGGGCTTCTTCGACGTGCTCGACAGCGTGCTCGCCGACTTCAAGGCCGAGCGCGCGGTGTTCGCGAGCGAGGCGCAGACGCATAACGCCGCCGTGGTCGCGCGCGAGCGCGAGCTGGCCGGCGCGCAGGTCGTCATCGAAGAAGTGCCGCACGAAGAATTCAAGCGCCGCTGCCGCGAGGCGAAAGCGGTGATCCGCACCGGCGAATGCAGCCCTTACGCGAATGTGATCCTGCATTCGGGCGTGATCTTCTAGGAGGTCGATGATGCAAGTGAAGATGCAGGGCATCGGCAAGGCGTTCGGTCCCGTGCGGGTGCTCGAAGGCGTCGATTTCCACATCGAGGCGGGTGAGATTCACGCGCTGATGGGCGAGAACGGCGCCGGTAAATCGACGCTCATGAAGATCCTGAGCGGCGTGTATCAGGCCGACGCGGGCGCCGTGCTGATCGACGGTCGAGCCGTGCAGATCCGCAGCACCGTGGACGCCGAACGCGCGGGCATCGCCATCATTCACCAGGAGCTGAATCTGATTCCGCAGCTCACGGTGATGGAGAACCTGTTTCTCGGCCGCGAGCCGAGCCGTTTCGGCATGGTCGATACCGCCGCGATGCGCAAGCAGGCGCGCACGTGGCTCGACATGGTCGGCGCGCAGCGCATCGATCCGCAAACCGAGGCCGGCACGCTGTCGATCGGGCAGCAGCAGCTCGTGGAAATCGCCAAGGCGCTCTCGCTGAACGCGCAGGTGCTGATCATGGACGAGCCCACTGCCGCGCTCACGAACCGCGAAATCGACACGCTGTTCGAGATCATGCAGCAGCTGAAGGCGCGCGGCGTGGCGATTGTCTACGTCTCGCACCGCATGGAAGAAATCTTCCGCATCTGCGACAAGATCAGCGTGCTGCGCGACGGCCACTTCGTGGGCGAGCGCGCGATTCCCGACACTCACTTCGACGAGATTGTGCGACTGATGGTGGGCCGCGAACTCGGCGAGCGTTTTCCGAAGCGCAGTCACACGCCGGGCGACGTGCGCATGCAGGTCGAGAATCTCGCCGACGACGGCCATATCGAAGGCGTGAGCTTCGAGGTGCGCGCGGGCGAAGTGCTCGGCATCGCGGGGCTGATGGGCGCGGGCCGCAGCGAGATCCTGCGCACGCTGTTCGGCGCGAACCGCAAGCGCGCGGGCACCGTGAAGCTCGACGGCAAGCCGCTCGACGTGCGCGACGCTTCGAGTGCGATCGCGGCGGGCATCGGCTTCGTCACGGAGGACCGCAAGCGGCAAGGCCTCGTGCTCGGCATGTCGGTGCGCGAGAACGCGACGCTCGTGCATCTGGACCGTTACGCGAAGCTCGGCTTCGTCAACGACAAGGCCGAACGCAGCGCGGTCGACGGCCTCATCAAGCAGTTGCGCGTGCGCACGCGCGACGCGGAACTCGACGTGAAGTCGCTCTCCGGCGGCAACCAGCAGAAGGTGGTGTTCGCCAAGTGGCTCGCGAAGCCGCCCAAGGTGCTGCTGCTCGACGAACCCACGCGCGGCGTGGACGTGGGCGGCAAGGCCGAGATCTACACGATCGTCAACCAGCTCGCGGAGCAGGGCGTGGCGATCGTGATGGTGTCGTCCGAACTGCCCGAGGTGCTGGCGATGAGCGACCGCATTCTCGTGATGCACCAAGGTCGTCAGGCCGGCATTTTCGAGGCGGCGAGCGCCACCCAGGAACAGATCATGACGGCCGCGGCAGGCGGCCATGCGGCGCAGCACGACGCGCCGCAAGCGGCGGCCTGAATCCAGGCCGCGCACTTCAAACACAGCACCTCTACAGCACATTCGCGAGATTCGACATGGCGCAACTGACGATGACTCCCAGCAGCAAGGCGACGCTGCAAAAGCTCGGACCTTTTATCGCGCTGCTGATCATAGCGGTCGCATTGTCGATCGTGAGCCGCGACTTCCTCACGGTCGACAACCTGCTCAACGTGATGCGGCAGGCGTCGATCAACGCGCTGATTGCGTTCGGCATGACGCTCGTGATTCTGCTCGGCGGCATCGATCTTTCGGCGGGCTCGGTGCTCGCGCTGTCGTCGGTGATCATCGCGACGCTGCTCAGTTCGGGCACCAACGCGCTGGTCGCGACCGTCGCGGGCCTCGCGGCGGGCGGCCTGATGGGCCTCGCCAACGGCATCGTCATCAGCAAGGGCAAGGTGGCGCCGTTCATCGCCACGCTCGGCTCGATGACGGTGTTGCGCGGTCTCGCGCTGGTGGTCTCGAACGGCAGCCCGATCAGCAGCTTCAACAGCGACTTCTTCTCGCTGCTCGGCGGCGGTTATGTCGCGCGTCTGATTCCGATTCCCGTCGTGCTGATGCTCGTGATGTTCGGCGTGTTCTGGGTGCTGCTGCGCAAGACCGTGTTCGGCCGCCATGTCTACGCGACCGGCGGCAACGCGGAATCGGCCAAGCTCTCGGGCGTGAAGGTCGATCGCATTCAACTGTGGGTGTACACGATCTCGGGCGTGATGTCGGCGCTCGCGGGCGTGGTGCTCACGTCGCGCCTGAACTCGGCGCAACCGACGGCGGGCACGGGCTACGAGCTCGACGCGATCGCCGCGGTGGTGCTGGGCGGCACGAGCCTCACGGGCGGGCGCGGCTGGATCTTCGGCACGCTCGTGGGCGCGCTGCTGATCGGCGTGCTGAACAACGGCCTGAATCTGCTCGACGTGTCGTCGTTCTATCAGCAAGTCATCAAGGGCGGCGTGATCCTGCTCGCCGTGCTGATCGATCGCGGCAACAAGAAGTCGTAAGCGCAGCGTTGTAATTGAAAAGCAATCCTGATTAACCGAATTACCATCGATGCAACTCCACACATAAATACGAGGAGGATGACTATGCAGCAATCGAACACCACCATGAAATCGCCGACGTTCTCGAAACTCTTTGCGGCGCTCGTCGCCGGTTCGCTCGCGCTGGGCCTCGCGGCCTGCTCGAAGGAAGGTCCGGGCTCGTCGGGTTCGTCCGACGCGGGCGCGAGCGGCGCATCGGCGGCGGCGCCCGCTTCGGGCGGCGCGGTCACGATCGGTCTGTCGATCTCCACGCTGAACAATCCGTTCTTCGTTTCGCTCAAGAAGGGCGCCGAGGACGAAGCGAAGAAAGACGGCGTGAACCTCATCACCGTCGACGCGCAGAACGACCCCGCGAAGCAGCAGGCGAGCGTCGAAGACCTGATCGAGAAGAAGGTCAACGTCATCCTGATCAACCCGACCGATTCGTCGGCGGTGGCGAACGTGGTGAAGGAAGCAACGAGCAAGGGCATCAAGGTGATCTCGCTCGACCGTAGCGTGAACGGCGCCGAAGTCAGCTCGCATATCGCCTCGGACAACAAGGCCGGCGGCAAGATGGCGGCCGACTTCCTCGTCGAGAAACTGGGCGGCAAGGGCAATATCGTCGAGCTGCAAGGCATTCCGGGTTCCTCGGCGGCCAACGAGCGCGGCGCGGGCTTCGACGACGAGATCGCCGCGAAGGGCGGCGTGAAGATCGCCACGAAGCAGCCGGCCGACTTCGACCGCGCGAAGGGTCTCTCGGTGATGGAAAACATCATCCAGAGCAACAAGGATATTCAGGGCGTGTTCGCGCAGAACGACGAAATGGCGCTGGGCGCGGTCAAGGCGCTGCAGGCAGCGGGCCTGAAGGACGTGGCCGTGGTGGGCTTCGACGCCACCGACGACGCGATCGCCGCCGTGAAGGCCGGCCAGATGGCCGCGACCGTGCAGCAGCAGCCGGAACTGATCGGCCAGTACGGCGTGCAGACCGCGAAGAAGCTCGTCGACGGCCAGCCGGTCGACAAGTTCATTCCGGTGCCGCTGAATCTCTACAAGCAGTAAATTTCCGTAGTACCATCGGGCGCGAAGATCCGCGCCCGTTGCGTCTCATGCGCCCCGACACGATCGGGGCGCATCTTTCACGCTGTTCTCTCACGCGCGCCGCGCCGGTGCTTTCGACGCAGACATTGCAAAGCGCGCCGCCGTATCGATTTCACCCACAATCCAGCAGGAAGCCCGCGTGTCCCAGTTCGAGCGTCTGACCATCGACGACATCGCCCGCCTTGCGGAAGTCTCGCGCACCACGGCCAGCATGGTGCTGAACGGCAACGCCGAGCGTTACCGCATTTCGGCGGCCACCGTCGAGCGCGTGCTCCAGGTGGCGCGGGATCATCATTTCACGCCGTCGCAGTCGGCGCGCGCGCTGCGTTCGCGGCGCAGCAAAACGCTCGGCCTCGTGATCCCCGACCTGACCAACTCCGCGCACGCCGCGCTCGCCCAGGCGCTCGAATCGCAGTGCCGCGAGCAGTATCGCTATCAGCTCGTGATCGTGACGAGCGACGAAGACCCCGTGCGCGAGACCGAAGGCATCGCGCATCTGGTTTCGCATCAGGTGGACGGCGTGGTGGTGGTGCCGTGCACGGCCGATGCGCCGCGCTACGAGCAATGGGTCAAGCGTCTGCCGCTGGTGTTCGCCGACCGCCGCGTGGAAACCAGCACGATTCCCTACGTGGTGACCGACGCGGCCGAAACCGTGGCGACGCTGGTGGGCGAAGCGCTCGCGAAGGGCGCGCGCGAAGTGGTGTATTTCGGCGGCCAGCCCGAACTGTCGGCGAGCCGCGACCGTCTGGCGGGCTACCGGCACGCGCTCGCGACGCAAGGCGTGGCCGAACAGGACGACTGGGTGTTCCAGCGCGATTATCAGCGCGAGTCGGGCTATGCGCTGATGAAGGCGTGGTTCGAGACGCACGGCCGCTATCCCGAGGCGCTGTTCGCGGGCTCGATTACGCTGCTGGAAGGCGTGCTGGAGTTTATTAACGAAGCGCACCGGCTCGCGCAGGCGCCGGGCCGCCTGATGACCTTCGACGATCATCAGTTGCTCGACTGCCTGCCGCTGCAGATCGACGCGATCGTGCAGGACAGCGGGCAACTCGCCGAGCACAGCCTGCGCTGCGTGTTCTCGCTGCTCGAAGGCAAGGCCGCGCCCGAGTCGCTGCGCGTGCCCGCGCAGATTCACTACCGGCAGCGGCGCGCCGCCAACGGGTGAACCTGGCGCTCGAAGTCTGCTGGGTCGCTTAAAGCGCGCGCAGACCTTCGAGGTCGTCGATACGGATGAACTTGCCCTGCGTTTCGATCAGTCCGCGCTTCTGGAATCGCGACAGAATCCGGCTCACCGTTTCGAGCGTGATGCCGAGATAGCTGCCCATATCTTCACGCGACATGCGCAGATGGAACTCGGCGTGCGAGTAGCCGCGCTGCGCGTTGCGATCGGAGACGTCGAGCAGGAAAGCCGCCACGCGCTCTTCGGCGGACAGCGAACCGAGCACCATCATCTGCGAAGCTTCGCGGTTGAACTGATCGCCCATCAGGCGGTTCATGCGATCCTGCATCGTGCTGACTTCGCGGCACAGCGTCTTGAGCGCGTCGTAGGGAATGATGCAGATGGAGCTGTCTTCGAGCGCCACGGCGCTGAACGCATGCACGTCGGTGGCGATGCCGTCGAGACCGAGCGCTTCGCCCGCGAGGCGCAGGCCGGTGATCTGCTCGCGGCCGTCGCGATGGACGATGGTGGTCTTGAGCGAGCCGGAGCGCACGGCGTAGAGATTGTCGAAACGCTCGCCCGAACGGTAGAGCGACTCGCCGCGGCGCACACGGCGCGCGCTGCAGATGACCGCTTCGAGTTTGGGCATGTCGTCCGATGCCATGCCTTGCGGCACGCAAAGGTGGCGCATCGCACATCCCGAGCATCGTGCGGATGCCGAAACAGCGGGTGCCGTGGGGGTACGTCCAATACGACGTACAACGATGTCGGATACCGCGGCGGGTGACAGCATCGGATGACTCCTTGGTTCGTTTCGAGCATTGTCACACCAGGGACTGATGCGTCGCGGGCGGCAAAATGACGCGCATTCGTAGCGGTGGGGTTTGCGGCGTATCAGCGTCTGTTTTTTGAGACTTTGCCTCTAAATACCCGACTGGGTTTGTCCGGCATTGCGACAACACGCGCTTCTCTGTGGCTACGCGCCCGGCTTCTGACGCCAGCGCCCTGTCTTGATCCGCCACGCTGGCGGAATCCTCCGATTGATCTTGCCGACGAAGTGGCCCATATTGAGGCGGCCCTTTTGGCGACGGGCGTTCAGGCGATTTTCGACGATCCTCCTTCCATCGTTTAGTACTTCCCATGTTCCACGAACCTGGTCGAAGCGACACCGCCGTTCAGCAAGGCGAGCAGTGCGAGCACTGCGGCGCCGCTTTTCATGCACCACTGATTTTCTGCCCGCGATGCGGCGTGAATAGATTGGTCGCGCCGGGCGCGCGGACGCGCGAAAGCGGCGCGCAAACGTTGTCGTCGGCGGCGATGGGGTCGGCGGACACGTTTGCATCGGTTGGATTGACCGCGCCGACCGGGCTCGCGCCCACGCGTCCGCCTGGCGCGCCTGGCGCGCGTGTTGCGCCCGCTCGCGTGTCGAGCGTCGAAGCGCCGACGCGAACGTTTGAATACGAGTCACACGACGAAGCCGATTTCGCGCGGCGCAAGCGCGTGCCGCTCGTGGCGTGCGGGAGCCTCGCGGCGCTCGCCGTGCTGACCGCGTTCCTGATCGGCCAACGCGGTGACGACGGCGCGCGGGCCTCGGC